>JAODGV010000072.1 GCA_025464425.1 Methanosarcinales archaeon
GTTGATCAGGGCGGTCCTGCAAATCCGGCAGCACGAGTGCCTGCACTGACGCCTGTGGGGCTCGCAGCACTTACGGGATTGTTGACCTTTATCGCAGCGAGCGTGATTTTAAAGAGGAAGAAGGTATAAAATTTATCCCCCCTTCTTCTTTATTATTTTCAATCTGCATTAGTAAATCGTTACTGAAAGAATGTTAAAAGAGGATAAGGCGGTGAGTCCGGTAATTGGAGAGATACTGATGGTCGTGGTGGCGGTGGTAATAGCAGCCATGCTCATTGCTTTCGCATATCACATCGTCTGGAGTGCGACGGAGGTATCGTCCACTGAGCTCATAATCGAAGATGCTGAGGTCGGGTCGTCTAATATAACCATAGTTCACATGGGCGGGAATAAAATAGGGAATGCTTTTGCGCCTTCTTACGCTTATAAGCTCAATGCCTCGATATTTAAGAACCTCGAGGTGAGGATAGATGGTGCGGTTTACGAAGGTTGGGCATCGCTGAATGGTGGAGCGATATCGAAGTCGGATTTTGCTGCTGGAGACGAGCTGGAGCTTGGTTTGAACAGGCAGCTTTCTCCGGGCGATACCATCTCTGTCATCTACGTGCCAGGTGGTCAAATACTGGCGAGGGCTATGGTCGAATAACATGACATAATAACCATGTATAACCGTTTTTAACGGCAATCTATGCCGAGGCACATAACCCGGTGCCGTCATGAATCACAGCCCTATAACCTGCATTCTGTATCTTGAAATCTGTATCTTAAATATAGAAGCCCATACTTTATAATTTATGAGATGACAATGATGAGTGAAATACCAGCGGCGATACTGGAATTTTTTGTGGATGAACAGGGTAAGACAATGGAGGTTAAGGGTACTCCGGGCTCAGGTAAAACTATTTTCGCCCTCACATTACTCAAGGCTCTGCAAGGTAGAGGTGTATACCTCTCTACCAGGGTTGATCCCAATACACTGTACAGGATTTATCCATGGATAAAGGAAGTGATTTCCGAGGATAATGTGGTTGATGCCACACAATCAGAGAGAGCAATGGCAGCGGGTAGGGGTGCGCCTGGAATAAAACCGCTCAGATACACCACAGTCCCGGAATTCCTGAAAGCGGTATATATAAGGACGGAAAATATGGTTAATCCGGTCGTTATCATCGATTCCTGGGATGCCGTAGCTTCCTATACCGGCTATTACGAGGAGCGTGAGCGTGGCAAACTGGAGCACAATATCTGCGATTTCGCCAGGAGAACGAAGACGAAACTGATTTTTATTGTTGAATATACGGAGCAACGCCCGCTTGACTACCTCGTTGACGGCGTTATCGTTACCGAAAACTATACGTATGATGAACGTTGCCTGAGGCGGATGTGGATACAGAAACTGAGAGGTTGTGAGATAAGAAGTCCTTCTTATTTGTTCACGCTACTCGGTGGGGTCTTCAATTCGTTCCCGTTTGAAGACCCGAAGAGTAAAATAGAGGGGATTGAAAAGCCCATCGTGCCTCCACCCATTACTGACCCGAGCAACACAAGGAGTTCAACCGGGATAAAGCATCTGGATGAAGTTATAGGAGGTGGCTACGCTCTGGGCAGTCTTAACGTCTTTGAAGGTGATTATCTCCCCTATGCGATGCTGGCACGTGCTGCATTTATCAATACTTTAAATCTAAATCGAACGCTCTTTATCCTCTCCGCCAAGCAGAAAGAGCTGCTGAATGAGATATACCCTTTTGTAAATCCGCAATACAGGGATAATGTAAGCCTGGAGATAGAGGACATAAAAGAAATCGAACCGAGTGTGAAGGCAGGCAGGGGCGCCCTGGTGGTATTCGATCTGGATGATATAAAAGGAGATATAGTAGAGGATATGGTCGCTATACTCAGGGAAAAGAAATGCATAGCTATATGTTATATGCCGGCTGAAGGTGAAGATAGAAAAGCGAGTGAGGTGAAATCTATCGCTTCTATACACTTCAAAACAAAGTATATCTCGGGCATACCGTGCATTTATGGTGTGTCACCGAGGACGGCGATTTATGCCCTCCTCCTCGACACTTCTGATGGATACCCCACAGTAAAACTCACAATGATAGAATAGACTCATACGAAAGGAGTGAGTTTTAGCTGGTGATACTCCACTTCACCTGTGCTGCCGGGAGAAGCCAGTGGCGAGATATTATAGATGACCGTATGAGGCTTAACGCCATAGAAATTAAGCGTGCCATTTATCGGGATAAAGCGGAGATGGACATCTGCGAGTTCACGTATCTCGCTCTTTAACTTCGCAGAGGGTTTCAAAACGCCGATTAAAACATCTTCTGTGGTTTTCACCCACGATACGAAGTCCAGAAGCATTTTCCTTATCTCCGCCTCGTCGTAGATATTCAGCGCAGTCAAGCCAAGTACATGCAATACCGGCTTCTTCAAGCTCTTATAAATGTCAAAATGCATGTCCAGATATTTCCTCACCGATTCAACGTCCGCACCGATGTGGAATAGACACGGGTCTTCACTTTCAGTATCCGAAACCGTGGGCATGCGCAAGTTTTTAGCCAGCTCTTCTACACTGACATAATCCATAAGAAACCTCTTAACCGATGAGGAATAAAAACCATCCTCTGGCATGTACAGAACGCCATGGTCATTTAACAGGAAATTGGAGATCGTGTGGTATAAAACCGATCTGTAACTCTGACTTATGCTATCATCCATGAGTTCTAACAGGACGAAGCTCCCACGCGGATAGCCCCCTATTATCGTATCCATATCCTCTATCCCGGTAGAATAATTCCCGTGCGGGAGTTCTTCCTCCCTGATCCGCCTGTGCCTGCCTCTGCCCAGTTCCGATGCAGTAGTCACAAAATGTGTGAACCCCCCTCCTTCTAAGGAGAATGGATAGTTATTCCGGGGGACCTTAAAACCTCTCATTTTATCTATAAACACCCTTCGCACGACCCTGCCATCTATCTGCTCCTTCTCCAATCTTAAAATTGCATCAACGAGGTAGTCCAATCTCCTCTCTTCTGCGTATTCCGTTATCAGAACCAGATGCGTCTTCGTTTTCCGTGCGATGTCCAGCATAGATGTTTCAAGCTTTTCAATACCCTGATTCTCTTTGCCTATCTGAAAAGAGACAGCATCCCAGCTATCCAGGATTAAAATTGTAACGTCCTCCTCCGCAACAACGCTATAAACACTCCTCAAGAAGCCTGTCAGATCTTCATAGAGTACCTGTGAGGGTGATTCTGAAAATTCCGACTGCGTGGCATCAATGACGTTTTTTACTGGTATTCGCTCCTCCAGCCCGGGGAACTGTTTATACAGTGCGGCGGGGTCGATGCGAGTGGAGATATAAGCGCCTTTGTTATCGCCTGTACACATTCGCTCGAGCAGAGTGATGGCAAAGGTGGTCTTTCCAGTGCCCGGAGCGCCTTTGAGCAGGATGGTATAGCCCTCCATGGATTTCAATGCCGCTTCTACTTCGTACATAATTTTACCCTATATGCTTCTTGAGCTCACTTCCTTAATATAAATATTTGGATCAGCTAAAATTTTCTTTATTTGTGCTCATGCTCATCATCATTCAGAACTGGCTTTCGCCGCCGAACCTGCCCTCCTCGCTATTAACTCCTCTATTGTCCTCTTCTCTTTTACACTTTGCACCGTATTGATGAATTTGAATAGCGTCTCGGTATAGGGGCTGTGCTCATTTAGCTTTATCACAAGCGATTTCCCGATGTCCAGTTTGGTCAGTATACCGGCATCAATGAGGTCATAAACTGCTTTACGAGTGGTAACGTGGCTCTTATCCAGTGTCTGTGCAAGTTTGGTGATGTTAGTGAAGTACTTTGGATTATTATAGAACAGGCGAATTATCTCAAGATGCGTGCTATTCCCGAATATCTTCTCCAATATTTCCATATATTGATTATTTTACTTTGCATCATATATAAAAATAATGCGTATAGAGCGAGTAAAGGGCACCCGGGATTTCCTGCCCGATGAGATGAGGAAGCGGCGGAGGGTAGAATCAAAGTTAAGAGAGATAGCGGAGCGATGGGGCTATGAAGAGATAAGCACTCCCACATTTGAACTCGCAGAGCTGTTCACCATCAAATCAGGCGAAGCTATTCTGGAGGAGATGTATGAGTTCAGAGACAGGAGTGGCAGGCATTTAGCACTCAGACCTGAGCTTACCGCACCGGTGATAAGGCTGTACGTAAACGAGCTGAAGATGTCACCGAAGCCGACGAAGGTCTATTATTTCGGTAATTGTTTCAGGTATGAAGAGCCGCAACGTGCTCGATACCGCGAATTCTGGCAGTTCGGTGCTGAAATCATCGGCTCTGACCGACCGGAAGCTGAAGCTGAGATCATTGCGCTCGCATATTCTATCATAAAGGAGCTTAACATAGAAGCGGAACTGCATCTGGGTCATGTGGGTCTTATTCGGGAGATATTACGGGGTGCGGGAGTGAGTGATGCTATGATGAGCAGGGTGATGCGACTGATAGACAAAGGTGCACGGGACGAATTGATGGAACTGATGCAGAGCATGGGAATAGATGGTGATGCGTTGATGCATATCATAGACCTGAGAGGCGAAGCTGCGATCGAAGAAGCACGGCATATCACAGCACATAGCGAATCGCTGGAACACCTGGAGCAACTGCAGCAGCTACTCGAATATTATGGCGTCGGTTATGACCTGAATCTCGGTATAGCACGTGGACTGGACTATTACACCGGCATGGTATTTGAGATATACGAATCAGGAGACAAACTGGGTGCACAGCGGCAGATATGTGGTGGTGGCACTTATCGGCTGGCTGCACTGTTTGGTGGTGACGATACACCTTCAACCGGCTTTGCATTCGGGTTTGACCGATTGACGGAGGTCTATTGTATGGATGAGAACGAACCGAAGAGGGTGATCGTCGTGCCCGTTAAGAACGAGCCGGAAGTGCTTCAAGCCGCTATAAGGATAACATCCAGGTTGAGAGCGCACTTCAATACCTATCTGGATGTGATGCACAGGAGTATGAGCGATCAACTGGCTTATGCAAATGCAATCCACGCATCATACGCAGTAATAGTGGGCAAGCGAGAGCTGGGCGAGGGTAAAGTGACCTTGAGAGACCTCGAAACCGGTGAACAGCACAAAATCACGCTGGCTGAGTGTATAGCGCATTTGAAGAGGGAAATTTAGGTCGGACGATCACTTACTTCCCCCCTTCATCAGTTCGAGTATCTCGCACACCTTGCATATCCTCGATGCTGAGGGTTCGCCACATCGCTCGCAGACCGGCAGCCGCGGGTGCTCCTCCCTGCCCGGCAGGAACTTCATCAATCGCTCATAACCCCTCAGCACGGAATATTTCGTGCCCGGGTGGCGCATCTCGAATTCGTTCAGCAGCCGCTTAACTGTGAATCTGAAAGAAAGGTGTGCATAGGGGCAGTGAACCGTGATAAGCGGTATCCCAACAAGATACGCGTATACAGCAACCTCCTTCTCCGGTATACTCCGCAGTGGCTTCAGCCTCGGTATGAACTCAGCGATATTGCTTGCTCTTAACCTCCTCAACCGCTCTATATCGCCACGGATGTAATTGATCATGATGGTCTGAACCACATCGTCAAGGTTATGGGCGGTAATAACCTTTGTAGCGCCCAGCTCATGCGCCTTACGCTCTATCACCCTGCGTCGTAGAACGCCGCAGAACGTACATGGCGCCTGTTCATAACCTCTTGATGCTATATCATCCATTGTGAATCCGAATTCGGTATAGAAAGAATAGATGTGCAGTTCTATACCCAGTTCTCTCGCTATCGCACGTGCGTTACGCAGCGTCTCACGCCTGAAGCCTCTTATACCCTCATCCACCGCGAGTGCCACGAGTTCAAGGTCACTGCGTACACTGAAGAACTTATTCAGCATGTACAGCAGTGCTGAACTGTCTTTGCCACCACTAAGTGCCACCACAAGCCTGTCCCCGGACTCCAGTACCGTTTGCCGCCTCAGTTCCTTCTTCACTTTCCGTTCTATGTACTCCATGTGGTGCTCCTCACACAGGTGTAACCCTGAGTACGGCTGGTATATAACCGCGGTTTTGCTACATCTGCTGCATCTCATCTCTCTTCTCTCCCAAAAGCCCTATTATTTTTATTGCTAACATAGAAAAGAAAAGACAGGAAAGGAAAGGAAGAGAGATGGAAGTAGAGGAATACGTTGAGCACTTCAGTGCACTTGTGGAGCTGGAGCGAGAGGAGCAGATGCGGCTGCATGAAGCTGAGATGCAGCGGCTCAGTGGTCGTGAGCGTGAGGAGAAAGGCAGAGCGTTACTCAACATGCGAGGTAAATCACAGGGTCTGGGACTGGGTGGCAAGTACATGGTGCGGTTCACGAAGCAGAACCGGACGGAACTGCCAGAGAATGAGATAGAGGTTGGTGATCTCGTACTGGTCAGTAAGCCGGGTACCGTTCCGTGGGCTGAATCCAGCCAGACGGGTACGGTGGCAGAAAAGACTGGCTACTCCATTCTTGTTGCCTTTGACGATATGCCACCCGGTTTTGTATTCCGTAAAGGCATCCGAATTGACCTGTTTGTGAATGATATAACATTCCAGCGGATGCTTGAAGCCCTGAAACGGTTCAAACGGCTGCCGAGGAAGCGAAAAGATAAGTTACTGGGCAAATCCGAGCCCGAATTCGACGCTATCCCGACGGTGGATTTCTTCAACGATTCGCTGAATGCGAGTCAGCGTGAAGCGGTACGTAAGAGTCTGGCAACCCGTGATTTCTTACTCATACATGGTCCCCCCGGTACCGGCAAGACGATCACGTGCGTTGAGGTCATCACACAGCTTGTCAGTCGTGGATACCGTGTTCTGGCTGCTGCGGATTCGAACGTTGCAGTAGACAACCTTGTTGAGCGGCTGGACCGTTTAGGGCTCAATGTGGTTCGTATAGGGCATCCTGCACGTGTGATACCGGCATTGAGACGAAGGAGCCTCGATTATCTCGTTCAGCACGAGCGTGAATACACCGGTGCTCAGGCGCTAAGGGAGAGGGCTTATAGCATCAAAGAACGGATGCGTGAGTTCACATTGCCCGAGATGCGATGGCGGCGTGGATTGAGTGATGATGAGATAGCAAAGCTCGCGGAAGAGGGCAGGACAACCCGCGGGATACCCAAAGAGAAGATAGCGGGCATGAAGCGATGGATAGACCTGAAACATGAGATAGATAGATTGTTCAGAGATGCACGTGCACTTGAGGAACGGGCTGTCAGCCGTATCTTAAAGAATGCACAGGTGATATGCGTTACGAACAGCACAGCGGGTTCTGAGCTACTGAGAGGCGAGAAGTTCGAGTTCGCTGTTATTGATGAAGCAACACAGTCCACGGAGCCTTCGACACTTATACCTCTGCTCAAGGCAAAACGTATCATCATGGCTGGTGATCATAAGCAGTTGCCACCCACAGTACTGAACGAGGAGGCGATGCGAGGTGGTCTCAGCAGGAGCCTGTTTGAACGGCTGATAGAGCTATATGGCGACAGGATAAGGGTTATGCTTGAGGTGCAGTACAGGATGAACGAGGAGATAGCCGAGTTCCCGAATAGAGAGTTCTACGATGGTAAATTGAGAGCGGCGGAGCACGTGAAGCGGCGAACAATTGCGGATCTTGTACCTTCGCTATCATCCTTAGCGTTCATAAGAGCGGATAAACCGCTCATATTCATTGATACCGCAGACTCAGGGCTATTCGCTGAGCGTAAGAGATGGGGTTCCACATCGCGTGAGAACGAAGGGGAGGCGAGAGTGGTGAAAGCCATTGCCGAGCGGTTACTGGATGCCGGTATACGAGCTGAAGATATCGCGGTTATATCACCCTATGAGGATCAGGTCTCTCTCATCAGGATGCTGCTCGAGGTTGAAGGTCTGGAGATAAAGACTGTGGATGGTTTCCAGGGCAGGGAGAAGGAAGTGGTTATTGTATCGTTCGTACGGAGTAACAGGACAGGCGATATCGGGTTTCTTAGCGATCTGCGCCGCCTGAATGTCTCTATAACGCGCGCTAAACGGAAATTAATACTCATCGGTAATTCACGCACACTTGAGCACGAGGCATGCTATCGCAGGCTTATCGCTCTGGCGAAGTCCCGCAGTGGATATATGGAGATAGAAGATCTGGGTATGGGGTTCAGAAACCCTGAGCGCTCAAAGGATCAACTTCGCTAACCCAACCAGGCGTCCGGGATTGCGTTTTATCAGTTCGAGCAGTAGAGCACCGGTGGACAGTTCATTCAGCGTTATCCCCTCAAGCGAATGCGCCAGCATGTTGAGGTCCTCATCCGACAGACTGAAGAAGAACTCCTTTGCTCTCAGCCCGGTCTCCAGCCGTTTACCAAATTCACTCCTGCATCTGCTCTCATACTCCCTGAGTCGCTCAGCAGAGGTATCGCCTTCCTGTATCGCCTTCGCTATCACATCACCCGCTATCTCCGCAGCCTGCATTGCATACAGGATGCCCCCACCTGTGAGTGGATTGACCTGCCGTGCCGCATCGCCGACGAGGATGAGTCCGTTGGCTGTACTCCTCGCAAGTGGACCACATACCGGTACAGCACCGTAGATCTCGGTGAGTACTCCTGCTGTTGGGAACCTATCCCTGATAAAAGCTCTGAGATAGTCAATAGCGCGGTGCCCATCTCCAGACATATCGCCGCTTATGCCAAGTCCCACGTTTGCGCAATCCTCACCCTTCGGGAATACCCATGCATAGCCCTTCGGCGCTACTTCTCGCCCAACGAAGAATTCAGAATACTCATGTTCTATTTCTATATCGCACATCATGTATTCCGCACATATGCATATATCAGAAGGTTTCAGCGGGCTACAGATGCCAGCCCATCTGCCTATCTTCGACTCTACACCATCCGCGCCGACCACTATATCCGCATAGATGCGTTCATACCCGTTCATACTCCGTGCATACACACCTTTTATATAGCCTGAGTCGGATATGACGCCTTTTGCTTCGGTCTTCACCCGCACTTCGGCACCGGCATCTGCTGCATCGCTCGCAAGTGCTTTATCGAAGAGTTTTCGATCGAGCACATAGCCCACTTCCTCCATCTTATCGCCACCGAGCGTTATTTTTGTGCCGTCCGGGCTATATATGTTCGCTCCTTTTACTTCCGCGCAGATCCAGCGCTTATCCAGTCTGATGAAGCGCTCCACACCTTTACTGACACCCTCTGCACACCGTACAGGCACGCCAATCGCCTGGTTGCGCTCGATTAAGATAACATTCAAGCCCTGCCGGGCTGCGGTTCGCGCTGTTACGCTGCCTGCGGGTCCGCCCCCCACCACAACGACATCGTATCGCTCCTCTATCATCTTTACTGCCACTCTATAAATTCGCCTTCTTCACGCATAATCTCCCCTATCTTATGTTCATACCCGCTCCTGCCCATCAATGCATACGTTAACATCTTACCCTCCTCCACCCCCGGCTGGTCAAACGCATTCACATTCAGCAATTCACCCATGACCGTTACCACCACTTCAAAGAAATACATCAGCTCACCCATTGAGAAGGCATCTATCTCTGGTATTTCAATCGTCTTATTCGGTCTCCTGTGATTGGTCAATGCTAACTGCGTGGCAAACTGCTCAGTCTTCATCAATTCCTCCATCGTATGCCCGCCGAGGTACTCCAGTTCGTTATATCCATGTAAAACCGGGGGTAACTCCACTTTATTCGCATAATTCTCCACACGAATAAATGTGATGGTCTTATCGAAAGGACCTTCATTGAACAGTTGAAGCAGTGAGTGCTGGTCGGTGGCGCCGATGGATTTCAGTGGTGTGCTACCGGTATTGACAGTTTTGTTATCCCTTGTCTGCTCTTTACCAAGGCTCTCTGCCCATAACTGCATATACCAGTTAACGAGATGGCGTAACCTTCGTGAATATGGCATCAGTACCGATATGTTATAACCCTTCACGGTCATCGCCAGATATTCGAGTGCTGCGAACATATAAGCGGGATTCTGCCATAGATCTGGTTTTTTACATATACTGTCCATATGCCGTGCACCACTGAGCATTTCCTTGATGTCTATACCCAGTACAGCAGCCGGGAATAGCCCAGCAGGCGAGAACACAGAGAACCTGCCGCCCACACCCTTCGGGATTACGAGACAGGGAAAGCCCTCCTCCGCCGCCAATCTCATCAGTACGCCGCCTTCATCGGTTGTTATAACAAAATGCTCTGCGTATCTACCGGTGTAACGCTTCATCAGTTCATAACACTTCAAGAAATTAGCCATCGGCTCAGGTGTCGCACCCGATTTGCTGACCACATTGATCAATGTCCTATCCAGCTCAATGGTATCCATCAAACCCGCAAACTCATCGGGATCGCAATTGTCAAGCACGAAGAATCTCGGTCTGCCGCACCTCTTATCGCGAGGTAGCAGGTTATGATAGGGGTGTGATAACGCAGTATGCAATGCGATACTGCCCCATGAGGAGCCACCAATACCGATGAGCAGGAAATTCTCACATTCCTGTGCTTCATTCGCAATATTCACGATGCTATCAATGGGCTCATACGGTAGATCCATGAATTGCAGTTGCCCTTCGGCTCTGTTACGCTTCAACTCTGCGTCTATGCTCTTTATACGCCCCTCCAGCGCCTCTATCGCACCAATAGCAATGCCACTGCCACCTATACGGGATTCCAGCATATTACCGTAGTACAGCTTCATCTCACTATCTTGGTTATCTCAATCTCGATGATGTCCTCGGCACCAAGACTCTTCAATCTCGGTATCAATATGTTCACCTCTTTCTTGTTCACAACGGTCTCAACCGCATAATACCTGCTTGTGCTGGTATCCGAGTCATAGAGCCGGGATATAGTTGGTTTTTTCAGTGCGGGGAGTGCGGATACTACGTTCTTCAGGTCGTGCTCTGCAACGTTCATACTCAGTAATACTTTGCCCCTTGCTTCGGTTACTCCGCAGAGCAGAGTCATTATCTCCTCCATAGCGCGCCTCTTCGCCGGGTCACGCCATGAATCCTTATTTGCTATCAATTTCGTTGAGGATTCGAGGATGGTGTGAATTATGCGCCAGTTGTTCTTCCTGAGGGTCTCCCCTGTCTCTGTCAGCTCGACGATCGCATCCATCATATCCTTGGCTTCGGTAGCGCCGTAAGAGAAGAATATCTGGACAGGGATGCCGAGTTCAGCGAAGAACGCCTTCGTGATGTTAGGATATTCTGTGCTTATCCGGCTGTCTGGTTTGATATCCTCCGGCGCTTTTATTTCGCTGTCTGCCTGTACTGCGAGCACAATTCTTACCGTTCCGTTCTTCTCCGCCATCTTACTGTAACTCAAATCTGCCAGTTCGAGTACGTCCGCACCTCGCTCCATTATCCAGTCCTTACCGGTTATGCCCATATCAAAATACCCGGTTGCGACATACTCCGGTATCTCCTGCGGTCTCAGTATCTTCACCCTGTCTATACGCGGGTCGTCAATCCTCGGATTGTATTCCCTGCTCGTTACTTTTATCTCCAGGTCAGCCTGCTTGAAGAGTTGCAGCGTCTGCGCTTCTAAACTGCCTTTTGGTATCGCTATACTTATCATGCCTTCTTCCTTTATCTTCTGATTATATCTTAAAAAGTATTCTTCTTCTCACTCAGCGCAAGGTTCAGTAAGGTTCAAGATTCGTTGAGGGTTGAGTATCCAAAAAAGGAAGAGGAAAAAACCTCTTATTTTTATTTAAACAGTTATGCTATCGCTCGTCTCCTCGTTCGCTGATGGATTGTATGTCCATCCATCCTTGGCAACATCATCCACAACAAATGTGAAAATTGTCCCACTTGGTGGTCTCCAGACACTATCTGAACGCAGAGTTACCTTCCCATCCGCATCAGTTGTCCCGGAATCAGAGTCAGTAGTTGCATTCTCCCAATGACCATAGACAACTGCACCTTCTACCGGATTATTACTGGCATCAACAATGGTTACCGTTGCTTCTGCATAGTAGTTCCAGCCCCGGAAGCGTGAAACAAGATTCATGTCAATGCTGGCGACATGCATTGCAGGTGCTTCGCTCGTCGTTCCTGATGCTTCTTTGGATGGCTCCCCTTCATTTCCTGCACTGTCCACCGCTGCTACTTTGTAATAATAAGTTGTTGAAGCTGCTAATCCAGTGTCTGAATACCAGTTCGTGGTTGGCGAAGCGACCAAATCATACGAGCCATCGGACGTGGTGCTTCTATACACGTTGTAGTGGTCAAGGTCTGTTTCAGTGCTGGCATTCCAGGAAAGGTCCAATTGGCTGCCACTGACCGTAGTGACAACTAAACCGGTGACTTGCGCTGGTGGTGTGGTATCTACGGTGAATGACCAGCTGGCAGTGGCAAGATTGCCCGCCATATCTGATACATTTAGAGTTACCGTATGGAGTCCCTCTGCCAAAGACACTTCATAAGACACCAGACCAGTTGCACTGACGTAAGTATGATTAACGACTGTTCCATTTATGCACATGCTGATGGAAGTTGCATTGATTCCGCTTGCGTCTGTAACGTTAGCAGAGATTGTTGGAGTAGTATTGCTTATAACTGACCCGTCAGCGGGTGTCAAATCTGATATAGCTGGTGGTGTTGTATCCGCACAGGGCGCAGATTCATCAGCGTCCACTAAACCATATCCATACACATTATCCCTTCCTTTATCTCCCAAATCATCAGCAGTCGTTTGCAAAATCTCTCTTACCTCTTTGTTTGTCAGTGAAGGGTTTGAAGCTATTACAAGAGCAGCAGTCCCCGCAACATGTGGACACGCCATCGAAGTCCCGCTCAGCGTCCCATAATCGTAACCGTATGTCCTCGTCAATGTCACTCTGTATGTTGGCAGTGTCGAATAGATATTTACACCAGGTGCTGAGAGCTCCAGATAAGGACCTGAATTGCTCCAATAAGGTGCTGAATCATCGGTATCCGTTGCACCAACCGCTATTACTGAATCGTATGCTGCCGGATATGAGTATTCATCTGTTGAAGAGTTACCATCTCCTTCATTACCTGCCGCAGCAACGAGAACAAGCCCCGCATCATAAGCGCTATCACAAGCATTCTTTAAGCTCTCTGAATATGTGGATGTCCCAAGACTCATCGAAACAACATCCATATCATTCTCAACTGCCCACTCTATTCCCGCTATAACGTCGCTTAGATACCCGGAGCCAAATCTGTCGAGAACCTTCACAGCATATATATTCGCTCCTGGCGCCACACCCACAACTCCTTCGCTGT
>JAODGV010000073.1:0-3312 GCA_025464425.1 Methanosarcinales archaeon
CATCTCTGGTGCTGCTTGCAACGGCTGTGGTATTATCCGCGGAAGGTCCTGCGGTCATGATTACCACTGTGAAGGTGGAACCCGAAGCATTGATGCCCGGCGACTCCGGCACCATCACTCTATCCATAAAAAATATGGATACACAATCTTCGGAGACTGAGACAACCGTTGAAACTCTACCGTACTCACAGAAGACAACCACATCAACAAGGAGTATAAGTGCAGAGATAAGCAATATAAGGCTGAGCAGCGGTAGAACAGGGATAGAATGGCTGCGAGAGGGTCTACAGCGCTCTGAATACTACAACATAGGTGCTCTTGGACAGGGTGAGAGTATAACAGTGGCAATACCGATAAAAGCCGATGCTTATGCCAGCGATGGCACTTACTTCCCGGAGGTATGCATAGAAGTGAAGAATGGGAAGAATGTGCGATTTCCAGTGCCCGTGAAGGTGCATAGCGGGAAGGTAGAGCTGATAGAGAAAGATGTTCCTTCGGAGATTTCACGCCATGAATCAAAGGAGATTGTGATAGTAGTGGCAAACAACAGACCCAATTCGGTGAATGGTGTGCTCGTGACCACAGTGGGAGAAGACTTAGAGCTCACGCCAGAGCGGGTATTCATGGGCAATCTGGCACCTTATGAGAAGAGGGAGGTGAATTTTTCTATCATTCCTCTTTCTCCTGGTAATAAGGACATCCATATTGAGGTGGAATACAGGAATGGATTCAATTCGCATCGAAGTACGCATGAATCAACGGTATTCGTGAGGAATAACACGGGCATGGAGCTTATCCTGGTAGACGCGCCCAAGTCGGTTTTGAGGGGCGAAGTGGCGAAGATAGAGTTTGATGTGGCGAACGGGATGAGCAAAGACGCCAGAGCGGTATCGGTAGTCCCCCGGAAGAATAATAAAGGGGCTGTGATACTGCCTTCAGAGTATTTCATCGGCGATATGGAAGCGGGGGATGTCTTTTCCGCATCTTTTGGTGTTGATACCAGCGAACTGGGAGAGGGTGATAATGTAATTCCCTTCAACCTGGTCTTCCGCGACGCCGATACAGACAGGATATACGAAATAGAGGGTTATGAAGTGCACATAAAAGTAAAAGAGCCACAGAAGAATATGCGGCTGTTATCAGCAAAGTCAATCCTGTTCGTTGCGGGTCCCCTGATGCTCGCATTGATAGTGGGAGTGATGTGGTTGAGAGCGCGACATAGAAGGAAGAAGAGGACTGCATGATAATTCGAGTAGAGTATTTGAGCAAGGTTTACCGTATGGGAAAGGTGGAAGTTCCAGCGTTACGAGATGTGAACCTGGAGATAGAGGAGGGCGAGTTTCTGGCAATCATGGGACCCTCAGGCTCTGGTAAATCCACACTGCTCAATATAATTGGCTGTCTGGACAAGCCAACAGGGGGTAGGGTATTCATTGATGGTGCGAATACCGCATCGCTCAGCGAGAACGAGCTTGCAGAAGTAAGGCGTGATAAGGTGGGATTCGTATTCCAGCAGTTCAATCTCATCCATTCTTTGAATGCGCTTGAGAATGTCTCACTTCCAATGTTCTTTGCAGGAGTAAGCCGTGGTGAGCGGCTAAAGAGGGCAGAGGAACTGCTTGCAAAGGTCGGGCTTCGTGAGCGGATGCACCATAAACCCCTGGAACTGAGTGGCGGGCAGCAGCAGCGTGTGGCAATTGCACGTGCACTGGCGAACAATCCGAAGATAGTCATCGGGGATGAACCCACGGGGAATGTGGATACAGAAGCGGGGAATGTGATAATGGGCATTCTGGGGGATTTGAATAGAGAAGGCAAGACGATAATTGTGGTGACACACGACCCGGTGATTGCCGCACATGCAAAGAGAGTGATAAGGATGCGAGATGGGCGATTGCTTGACGAAGAATGATAGATATAATTCTGATGGCATACCGCGATCTAAGCGAGCGAAAAGCGCGTACAATCCTCACACTGCTCGGTATCGCGGTTGGTATAGCGGCTATTGTCTCTCTGGTGAGTGTGGGCTACGGCATGCAGGAGGCGATCACAGGCGAATTGACTGTCTTCGCAGACCTCATCTCGGTGATGCCGGGCAAATTAGCAGGTATGTCGTATGTGGAGCTCGGGAGTTTCACGGACCGAGACATAAGAGACATCAGGCGGATAGGCGGCATCAAAGAGGTAACGGCAATGACGCACGGTGCTGCGGAAGTGGAATATCGAAACGAACGTAAGCCAGTTTTTGTACTTGGAGGCGATACCGATGCACTGAGCAGCTTCTATGTGGAACCGGTTGGGCTCGATGAAGGGCGGTGGCTCAGAGAGAACGATTATAGGGTGTGCGTTATCGGAAACCGCGTGGCTACCGAATTCTTTGACGAGCCGGTACATGTAAATGATAAGCTGAGAATCAACGGCGAGAAGTTCATAGTAGCTGGTGTTTTCAAGAAGGCAAGCATGCTCTATGCCATGGACGTTGACCCCCATATCTTCCTCACGTTACGCGCTGCTAAAGACGTTCTGGGGAACGAAAAGGCGAAATACAAGTATATCACGGTGCGTGTTTATAATATCGAAGAGGTAGATGAAATAGCAGATGAGCTCGAGGAGAGGATAAACGATAACCACGGGCTCGATGAATTCGCCACAGCGATGACGATGGGCAGCATGCTGGAGCGGATAAGTTCTGTCTTCAGTATACTCCGTGGCGTTCTGGTAGGCATTGCAGCAATTGCACTTGTGGTCGCTTCTATTGGCATAATGAACACGATGCTGATGGCAGTGATGGAGCGCACGCATGAAATAGGGGTGATGAAAGCGATAGGTGCGAAGAACAGCGATGTCCTCTCTCTTTTCCTCCTGGAATCGTGCATGGTAAGTTTGATAGGCGGGGTGGCTGGCTGTATCCTCGGGGTCATCCTCGCACGAGTTGTAAGTCTTGTCGTGAGCTCCGCACTGGGGATGGAGTTCGTCCCCACTGTGAAAGTTGGGGTTCTGTTCGCCGGTGTTGGGGTTGCAATGTGTGTTGGTGTGCTCTCAGGGTTCTACCCCGCACGTAAAGCGTCGAAGATGAGCCCGGTTGAAGCTGTGAGGTACGGGTAAGAATGAATGATTTTTTCTCGCTGGTCTGTCGTAACATCAGGGAGCGCAAGACGCGTTCGGCACTCACGATACTGGGTATTATGGTGGGTGTAGGAGCAGTAATCGCTTTGATTTCCACAGGGTTTGGTGTACAGGCGGCTATAATGGACCAGCTCATTGAGATGGCTGATATAGTGATGGTAACGCCCGGTGCACAGGAATTCGGCG
>JAODGV010000073.1:3364-4500 GCA_025464425.1 Methanosarcinales archaeon
ACCGCGGTGAGACGTTCAGGCTGACAGTCACGGGTATCAATCCACGAGATACCGGAGCGGTCTTCGGCAAGACGATTGAACGAGAAGGAGGCGGTGGTGGGATGTCTGCGGGCAGAGACCTCCGTGAGAACGATAAAAAAGCATGTGAGATAGGGTACAGTGTTGCACATGATTATTTTGCGGATGATATCGGCGTTAATGACCGGCTGACGATAAATGGGACGAAGTTCAGGGTGGTCGGCATACTGGAGAAGCAGGGCGGGTTCAGGTCCGAGGTGGACTCCACGATATACATCACGACGCGAGATGCAATCTCTATCCTCGATAACCGTGATATCTCGGAGATCTTTGTCAGGGTGAGGGACATAGATGATGCGGAGCGGATAGCGGCAGAAATAGAGGAGCGAATCAACGATAATCATAAACTGGATGATTTCGCCTATGCAATGACGATGGGAAGTGCAATCGAGCAGTTAGAATCGGTCTTCGGGATTATGCAGGTGGCTCTGATTGCCCTGTCATCCATCTCGTTGCTCGTTGCTGCGATGGTCATAATGAACACGATGCTGATGGCGGTGATGGAGCGCACGCATGAGATTGGAGTGATGAAAGCGATAGGTGCGAAGAACAGGAATATTCTCACACTGTTCCTGCTTGAAGTGGGGGTGATAAGCCTGATAGGGGGCATCTGTGGCTGCGTCATGGGCACAGTAGCTGCTCATGCGTTCAGTTTCGGCATACAGAAGGCTTTTGATGTGGAGCTCATAGCGATAGTGAAGCCCGAAGTGCTGCTTGCTGGCGTTGCAGTTGCCGTACTGGTGGGTGTAATTTCGGGACTGTATCCAGCGCTGAAGGCGGCGAGGATGAGTCCGGTAGAGGCTGTGCGGTATGAATGAATGAAGAGTGAGTAGTTTCGAGTTGTTTCTGTTATTAAGCGTGTATTTCTGGATTTGTTGGGGGTATGATTGGTCAAAGAGGAGGTAGAGAGGTATAGATAGAAATAATATATTCATATGAATAACAGGGAGATAGAGAAGGTAAAAATAAAAAGTCCGCTGGATAACTTACAGATAAGATGAGGGAAATGATTAAAGATGGAAAGGTTCGATCAGAGGGATGTATATGCGAACCTTGTT
>JAODGV010000074.1 GCA_025464425.1 Methanosarcinales archaeon
ATACGAGACCTTGTATTGATGAAACTGGATAACAAGGACATATCGGATGGAATAGCCGCGCTTGAAGCGGAAGATAAGCGAGAAGAGATGAAGTTGCTGGTGGAACTGGTGAAACACCATAAACCGCCTTTCTGACATAATCCTCCTTCTAATTTTTCTGGCACGGCATTGCGTATAACGTTCTGAGGACATGCGAAGCCCGACGGTGGGTCAGTACTCGGGCGAAGGTGTAAACCGGAGCCGTATGTCCGCTGTTGGGCGAAGTGCACACGTAACTAATCTTCTTTCTTTTTAATAAACAGTATGTTTGACATACATAACTATATATACACGAAATTCAACAGAGTTATAAGAATATGCTGGAGATAAGGGATCTGACAGTGGAAGTGGCGGGTAAGAAAATCCTGAAGGACCTGACCCTGAATATCGAGCGTGGTGAAGTGCATGTACTATTTGGACCGAATGGGTGTGGCAAGACGACCCTTCTGATGACCATACTTGGATTCCCCTCTTATAAAATAATCCACGGGCGTATAATCTTTAAAGGTGTTGATATAACCGATCTACCAACCAACGAGCGGGTGAAGATGGGTATAGGTGTTGCATTCCAGAATCCACCACGGATAAGAGGTGTTACGCTCGGCGATATGGTCAATATCGCACAGGGTAGAAGCGAGGCGATTATAGATGAGAGTGTGATTGCACTTGCTGATAAGCTTAATATACCTCCTGAGTTCCTCAGGCGAGATGTGAATCTCGGCTTCTCCGGCGGTGAGGTGAAGAAATCGGAGATGCTGCAATTGATGGCGCAATCACCTGATTTTATCATGTTTGATGAGCCTGATTCAGGTGTGGATGTGGATAACATAGAACTGATAGGCAGAATAATGTGCGAACTCCTGGACAGGGCGAAATTACCGAGCAGAAGGGAGCGGGCTGGTCTCATTATCACCCATAGCGGGTTTATAATGCGTTATATAAAGGCAGATCGTGCGCATGTCATGCTTGATGGACGTATAGCCTGTTCCGGAATGCCGGACGAGATAACGAGGAACATAATGGAGGAGGGTTTTGAGAAATGTGTGGAGAAATGCAGTGTGCAGTGAGGAGAGGTAAGGTGAGGCGAGGTGTGGAGAGGTGTGGAGAGGTGAGGCATCATGATGAAAGGTGAGGAGGGCACGAATAGACTCAGGTCACTTGCCGATATCTCTGAAGATTACATGCAGGATTTACTCCATGCGGGTATAGAACCTACCGAGAGGGGCAGATCAGGCTCATTCCTGCTACAGGACCAGTCGGTTATCTACTCACGTACGAGATACGAAGGGCTGGAACTGATGAGCATCTCAGATGCGCTCAAGCAGCATGAATGGCTCAACGATTACATGTGGAAAGTGATACCAGCGGATATGGACCAGTACACTAAGGATGTAATGTCCTGCGATACGAACGGCTATTTCATAAGATCGAAAGCGAATGCAAAGGTTATTGTTCCGGTTCAAGCCTGTCTGTTCATCGCCAGTGATAAAACCGAGCAGAAGGTGCACAACATCATCATAGCAGAAGAGGACTCGGAACTTCATATCATCACCGGCTGTTCTGTTGCCCGTTCGATCACTTCCGCACTTCATCTCGGTGTATCTGAGTTCTATATAAAACGCGGCGCTAAAATCACTTTTACCATGATACATAACTGGAGCGGCGGTGTAAAGGTAAGACCGAGAAGTGCAGTGATGATAGAGGATGATGGGACTCTCATAAATAACTACATACTGATGACACCTGTGAAATCACTTCAAATGTATCCTACCGCTTATTGCACGGGTAAGAACGCAAAAGCGAGCTTCCAGTCCATAATCTATGCTTCTGACAATGCCAGAGTTGACATAGGGTCAAGAGCGGTGTTGATAGGTGAGCGCAGTAGAGCGGACATCACATCCAGGGTTGTGGCTACCGATAATGGGGATGTCATTGCACGGAGTGAAGTGATAGGAGAGGGCTCAAATTCTACCGGGCATATCGAGTGTCATGGGCTGATGCTCTCCGATAATGCCGCAATCACTTCCATACCAGAACTAAAAGCGACGCGTAAAGATATCGATCTCTCGCACGAGGCTGCGATTGGGCGGATAGCGGAAGATGAGATCCTGTACCTGATGGCACGCGGCTTGACCGAAGAGGAAGCTACATCGGTCATCATTCGTGGATTCCTTAATGTTGATATCACCGGGCTACCTGATGCTCTTGCACAGGAGACGAAGAGGATGCTGAATATGAGTCTTGAGAAGTTGATGTAATGAATGTGGATTATTGTAGCTTATCAGCAGAAATGCCTTATGTTTAATTATTTCAGGTGTTTATTTATATGATATGCCCGGGCAGGATTATACAGGTGCGATTTTGAAGTATCTGATATTAAATGGACCCTCAAGTAAGTACGCAATAGCAAAAGGTGCTGACATCTCGTATCCCACGGTGTTGAGGAAGATACCGGGTATGGTGACTGCGCATATGCTGCATAAAGTGGGTGTGGGTAAACGAGGTGCCGAGATATACGTGGTCACTCCAAAAGGCACGCTCATAGCTTACTTCAGTGGGCTCGTACGCACGTCTGAGCTATTTATGGCTCTACCATGTATTATGAAACATGTTCATATAGCTCTGGACGACTTACCTGCGGTAAAAGATCCATTCGGGTTCATTGTTGGAGAATTGCCGTTCAAACTGGCGCGATTGGAAGATTTAAGAGTGGAGGAGGCGGTAAGCATACTGGGTGTCATACTCATCTGGCGGCATAGAGAGTGGTATCATGAGCTCGGGAAGAGCAAGCTGAGGAAGCTACTGGCATGGAGTGAGAATTATCGCCTGCTGCGATTCCTCGTTGCGGGCTCCGTGCACACGCTTGGTAAGATGAGTGAACAGGCAATAGAGCTGAGCACACGAGCAGAGGAGTTCCTGAACGAGATGGACGAACTGATACGATATTAAGGCTTGCCCCTCTATTCTACCCGAAAACTTCTCTCAACCTCTTTTCGCTGTTACTTCATGGCAATTTCACGGAGTATATCCTCAAATGTGCTCCTCTCCGCCACTATATCCACAGATATACCAGCTTTAGCCATCGTTTCAGCAGTCAGATCACCGATAGCAGTGACTTTAGCGGTTCTTAATAGCGCAGCTATATCATCCCACAGGTGGAATCTCGATGCGAGTTCGCGGAAGAACTTGAAGGTTAACGAACTGGTGAAGATGATATAATCGGGCTGATATTTGATGAGCTCGATGAATCGCGCCCTCAATGATTCGGACTCGATTATCCGTGGTTCATAAACCGCTATATCAACCACGTATGCGCCTTTAGCCCGAAGGGACTCGATGAGTTGTTTACCACCAGCAGCACTACGCAGGAATGCTATTTTAGCGGCTTTAGCGGCACGATGCGCCAGCAGTTTCATAAGTCCTTTTGCACTGTATTCCTCGGGCATTAATGAGACTTTAATGCCATGCTTTTGGAGTTCAGCGCGTGTTGTTGGACCGATAGCGCACACCTCAACGGATGATAGCTTCCCTTTCAGGTTGAATCCCGCATCTTCACAGATCTTCAGTGTATTCTGCACACCGTTGAGACTGGTGAATACCACAATATCCACATTAGCCACATCAAATGCATTCTTCAATTCTTCAACCGCATCTTTACGTGGTACTAACTGGAATACAGGGAAGCCAAAGAACTCGAAGTTGTATCTCGCAGCTATCTCACCCGATCGAGCAATGAGGTTCTCAGGTCGGAAAGCAGCTATCTTCATATCAAGATTAATCGGGTTTAGGTTATAAAAAATGACTTCTCGTCTTCCAGCTCTCCATTATTTCCCTTATCCTCTTCAATGCCACAATCGCATCTTCTCGCTTCACATCCCGCCTCTCCGCGCTTAAAAACTCATTTAACCGCATTAAAACATCTTTTTCCACCTCACCTTCCGCAACATTCAATATTTTCTCATAATCACGCTCAGGATAGTACAGCGACTTCGCTATACTCAATATCTTCTCCTTTTCATCCTTATTTATTACCCCTCTTTCTTCCGCCAGTCCTAAATTGTATCGTATGTTCACCAGAGGTTCGGATAATGGTTTGAAAGACTCAGGTTCGAAGATCAATGCCACCTCATCGTCTGAAACCAGCTCACCTTTCTTATAAAGCTCATATATCCTGCCAACGCCTTCCATACCATAGGAATCGAGTTCATAAGCCCTCAAAGCGCCCATACTTGAAGCTCCTATCACCTTCACACCCCTATCCAGCGCATACAGTATCTCACGATGCGATACCGCGCAGGCTTGAAAGAATACGCCATCTATCAGACCTATTATCTTCGCTCCTTCACGAACTGCATTGAAAATGTCCCCACGACTGGCTGGTGGTCTGTACTCGGCATCCAGTATCTTCTTTGCAGT
>JAODGV010000075.1 GCA_025464425.1 Methanosarcinales archaeon
GCCGCAAAGAGGAGATGAACGCAACAGTACGCAGCTCAGACATAGGCGGTGAAATAAATGCACCGCCTTCCAAGAGTTATACGCACCGCGCGATAGCGATAGCATCACTTGGTACAGGAAGCAGCGAGATTCTATCACCACTAATCTCAGATGATACGGGAGCGACGATAAGTGCCGCTAAATGCCTTGGCGCGGTTATAGAATGCAGTACCGAGAGGATAGTAATAGAAGGCGTGACAGGCAAACCTGCAATACCTGAAGATGTGCTAAACGTTATGAACTCAGGCACCACACTACGATTCTTCACTGCGATCTCCTCACTGTGTGAGGAAGGTGCTACGGTCATAACCGGTGATGAATCATTGAGGAAACGCCCTAACGGACCATTGCTGAACTCGCTGAACGATCTCGGTGCTGATGCATTCTCCACAAAAGGTGATGGTACCGCTCCACTGGTGATAAGAGGCAGGCTGAAAGGTGGTGAAACTGTGATAGATGGTTCGATCAGTTCACAGTTCGTATCCGCACTGCTCATCGCCTGCCCTGTTGCAGAACGGGACTCAATCATCGTTGCTAATAACCTCATATCCGTGCCTTATACCGAAATAACACTTGAGATACTGGCTGAAGCGGGTGTGGATATAGAAGTGGAACGTGACGGCAATAACTTCTCGTTCCACGTAACCGGCAATAACACCTATCTTTTGGGTAGATACACAGTGCCGGGCGACTTCTCTTCCGCCTCCTATCTCATGGCTGCGGCTGCACTTACCGGTGCACGATTGAAGATAAAGAATCTCTTCCCTTCTGCACAGGGTGATTCTCGAATAGTGGATATAATGCGAGATATGGGAGTTGATATGAGATGGGATCGGACGAGCGGTATTGTGGAAGTAAAAGGTGCGAAATTGCACGGTATAAGCATCAATATGCGAGATAACCCGGACTTAGTGCCCACAATAGCAGTCCTGGCTGCAGTTGCTGATGGCAGCACTGAGATAACCGGTGTCACACACCTGAGATACAAGGAGACAGACAGACTGGCTATACTCGCTGCGGAACTGAAGAAGTTCGGAGTCAGGGTAGAAGAGCGCAGTGACGGGCTATTGATCGAAGGAGGCGAGCTGAAATCGGCGAAGGTTCGATCGCATGGCGACCACCGGCTAGCGATGACACTGACACTCGCAGCGTTATGTACGCCGGGCGAGACCGTGATAGAAGATGCAGAATGCGCTGGTATCTCTTATCCTTCGTTCTTCGATGACATCCGCCGGCTGGGTGCTGATGTCGTTCTTACCCAATCCATATGATCGCTATATTTTATTAGCGCAATGCAATGATAATATAGATACGATACGAGATGCGCAAGTTAACGGCTGTGGATGTCGTAACAGGCATAAAGAACGGTGATATATCATGTGAAGAGCTGATCTCACGAATATACGAGCGTATAGATCGAAGCGAGCTGAACTGCTATATCACTCTGAATAGAGATAGAGCAATAGAAGAAGCTATAAGGGTGGATAAGAACAGAGGAGCATACATGGCTAAGAAACTGCCCGGAGTGCCTGTTGCCATCAAGGACAGTATCTCCACTGCGGGTATTCAGACGACCTGCGCATCAAAAATCCTCACCGGTTATGTCCCACCCTATGATGCAACCGTGATAGAAGCGTTAAAGCGGGAAGGCGCGATAATCATAGGTAAGACGAACATGGATGAGTTCTGTATGGGCACATCCACGGAGACGAGCTATTATGGTCCGACTTTGAACCCGCATGACCACAGCAGAGTGCCTGGTGGTTCTTCTGGTGGCAGTGCCGCTGCTGTATCAGCCGGGGAAGCCATTCTCGCCCTGGGCTCTGACACTGGTGGTTCTATCCGCTGTCCCGCATCGTTCTGCGGCGTCGTCGGCTTGAAGCCCACCTACGGGCTCGTATCACGCTATGGACTCATTGCATATGCAAACTCACTTGAACAGATAGGACCGCTGACCACGAACGTGCGAGATGCCGCATTGCTGCTGGAGGTGATCTCAGCGAAAGACGAGCGAGACAGTACGCAGGTGAAGATTGCCAGCAATAGCCGCTCGAATTACGTGTTTAAGAACGAAGAAGATGTAAAAGGCCTGAGGATAGGCGTGTGCCGGGAATTCATGGAGGGCGTAGCACCAGAGGTTGAAGAAGCCGTCTGGAACGCCATATACAGCTTCGAGGAGCTTGGTGCATCATATGAAGAGATGAGTCTGAAGTACCTGAAATATGCACTCGCAGCATATTACATCATTGCGATGTCGGAGGCGTCATCGAATCTGGCGAGGTTTGATGGACTGAGATATGGGCTTCGAATTGATGTGGATGCTGACTGGCATACAACCTTCTCGAGGATACGGGGCGAAGGTTTCGGAGAGGAGGTGAAACGGAGGATTATTCTCGGTACATATGCGCTCTCGGTTGGTTATTACGGGAGATACTATCTCAAGGCATTGAAGGTACGAACCTTGATAAAGCGTGAGTTTGATGCAGCTCTACGGTCGTATGATATATTAGCGATGCCAACAATGCCATGTGTCGCTTTCAAGCTCGGTGAACGTATAAGTGACCCATTGTCGCTTTATCTCGCAGATGTCAATACAGTACCGGTGAATCTTGCCGGTCTACCATCTATATCACTGCCTTGCGGTATCTCCAACGGATTGCCCATCGGTCTGCAGCTTGTAAGCGGGCAGTTCAGCGAGAATAAGATAATCAATGCAGCCATTGCGTATGAATCTAACTTTATTACCAGTTGAGTATGCCCTGCCTGATGAACTCGATAGCAATAGCGGCTACCAGTATACCCATCACACGACCCAGCACCTCAGAACCCTCTTTCCCCATTATCCTGTAGACCCATTCCGACTGTCGCAATATAAGCATGGTAGCGATAATAGCGGTGAATATGGCGAATAGTACGACTATGATGCCACTGGACTGCATTATCACCATAACAGTTGTTATCGCACCCGGACCAGCCAGGAGTGGTGTTCCTATCGGTACCGCACCTATCCCTGTGCTCGTTCCTTTCATTACAAACTTGCGCTCGAGCAACAGGTCAAAAGATACGAAGAGCAGGAGAATACCTCCAGCAACCTTGAAACTCTCAATGCTTATGTTCAGTGCATTAAGCACAAACCTGCCGAGAAATGCGAATATAAGAAGAAGCAGAGTAGCGACCACCACAGCGTTATTGAGTTCTTTCTTACGCTCTTCTATGCTCATGGACCTGGTTACAGCGATGAATACCGGTACATTCCCCGCCGGATCCATGACCACAAACAGAATGATAAACGCCTTTAACAGTTCTATGGGGTCCAGCATGGTAATATTATTTCTTCTATTCTCTTTTAATAAAGGTGGGGAGAATGGAGCGAGAGGAGATATGGACTGAGAAATACCGACCGGCGCGCCTGGATGATGTGGTAGGGCAATCACACATAATACGCAATCTTAAATCGTATGTACACAAGCGCAATCTACCCCACCTCATCTTCTCTGGACCCGCGGGGGTGGGTAAGACTGCCGCCGCGGTCGCACTCGCACGTGAGATGTTTGGTGATACATGGTCTGATAACTTTACGGAGCTGAATGCATCGGATGAGCGTGGTATAGAAGTGGTACGCAACACGATAAAGAACTTCGCTCGAACTATGCCAATAGGCAACACCACATTCAAGATAATCTTCCTTGACGAGGCGGATGCACTGACCGATGCTGCGCAATCGGCGTTACGGCGGACTATGGAACGATATTCAGGTACATGCAGGTTCATACTCAGTTGTAATTACTCGTCAAAGATTATAGAACCCATACAATCACGATGTTCCGTGTACCGGTTCAGATCACTACCAGAGGAAGCAATAGCCACACGTATACGGTACATTGCCGATAAAGAGGGTTTGAAACTATCAAATGATGCGCTGGATGCGATAGTATATGTTGCGATGGGTGACATGCGGCGTGCGATAAACGCACTGCAAAGCGCAGCCGTACTGAGCAATGAGATAAAACCTGATATGATCTACGGACTTACGGCGATGGCGAGACCGGAAGAGATAACGGGTTTGATAAGGGATGCGATGAATGGTAAGCTCAGGGATTCGATTGATAAGCTCGCGGAATTGCTCGATCGTGGTATCTCGGGCGATGAGATACTGGCACAGATGCACCGGCAGGTGATAAATATGGACATACCGGCACGTAAGAAGGTGGAATTGATGAACAGGATAGGGGAGGCAGATTACAGGATTACCGAAGGTGCGAACGAGAGGATACAGCTTGATGCACTCATAGCTTCGTTCTTCCTCGCCGCAGGTACTTATGAATGAACGACAGAATATTGAAGAATAGGGAAGGAGGGGGTTAAAATCATAGACATACACTGCCATCTGACATTCAAGGAATACGAACCCGATAGAGCGGAGGTGGTAGAGAGCGCACGTGCGGTACTGAAGCGAGTGGTGACGAGTGGTGTTGACCCAGGTGATGCGGAGAAGGCGTTAGAACTCGCGGATTCGTATCCTGATTTCATATTCGTCTCGCTCGGACTGCATCCAATACACGTGGTGGAGCTGAGTGACCATGCGATAACCGACTATGAGGATTATATAAGCGAGAATCGAATGCGAATAGTGGGTATTGGCGAGATAGGTCTCGACTATTACTGGATTCGTGACCCGTTGAAGATAAAGAGGACGAAAGAAGTATTCAAAGAGCTTCTGGAACTTGCACGTGAACTCGGACTGGTGGTCGTGCTACACCTTCGAGGCGAGGGTGCGATAGAGGATGGCTTGAAGTTCGTCACAGACGCAGACATAAGGAAAGCAATATTCCACTGCTTTACGGGTAAGCCACAGTTAGCGATGGAGATATGTGAGGAGGGCTACCATATCTCATTGCCTGCTTCGATAGTGAGGAGCAAGACGATGAAGAAGGTAGCGAAGAAGATACCTCTCTCGGCGCTACATGGAGAGACCGATGCACCATATCTCTCGCCCGATGAAGATAAGCGTAACGTGCCGCAGCATGTGAAGGTTGTTTATGAGGAGATAGCACGGCAGAAGAAGAGTGATTTATCCACTGTTGAGGATGCAATAGACGCAAACTTCGAGCGCATGTTTGGAGTCCGGTTATGAGATGACAGCAGGTATTATAGGTGGCGGTCTAACGGGCTTAACACTCGCGAATCTCATAGACGATTGCGAACTGCTGGAGAAGAACAGTGAGTGTGGTGGTCTATGCCGTTCGTTGACCGAAGAGGGATTCACATTCGATTATTCTGGCTCGCATATCATATTCTCAAGAGACCGTGAGGTTCTCAATTTCATACTCGCTAAACTCGGTGATAACGTCGTTAAATGCCGCAGGAATACGAAGATACTCTACAAAGGGCGGTATGTGAAGTACCCGTTCGAGAATGGCATCTCCGATCTGCCGTTACGTGATAGACTCGTGTGCGCTATGGGGTACATCGGTGCACGGCTACACAATAACAATCATGCAGATAACTTCAGGCAATGGTTGTATAACAATTTCGGGCGGGGGATCGCAGACAGATATCTGATACCATACAACGAGAAGATCTGGAATTATAGCACAGCGGATATGTGCATCTCGTGGGTGGATCGCGTACCGAGACCGCCTCTTACCGATGTACTGAAATCCGCACTGGGCGTACCCACAGAGGGCTATACGCACCAGCTGTACTTCTACTATCCAAAAGAAGGTGGAATAAACGCATTGATACGCGCTATGGAGCGAGAATGCAATGGTAAGATAGTGAAAGGATTTGAAGTAAAGTCGCTATACCATGACAATAATGGATGGATAGTATCCAGTGGTGATGAGGAACGCGAGTATGAGACTATTATAGCCACCCAGCCGGTGTTCGCCATTATAGATGCATTAAAGCATGAAGAAGTGCCTCCGGAAGTAAGAGCCGCAGCTCACAGGCGGAAATACAATTCGCTCATCACAGTCATGCGCGGACTCGATACAGAGCATTTGAACAACCTCACATGGCTGTATATACCCGATGTGGATTGCCTCACGCACAGGGTCGCTTTCCCGTCCAATTACAGTGAAA
>JAODGV010000076.1 GCA_025464425.1 Methanosarcinales archaeon
CTCGTATTTCAAAAGCCAACCGAAGGCGGTGTGTACCTTATCCGTATTGGCTTTTACATGCTTTGTCTTTGATTTACAGTTATAAATTCAGCCTCTCCAATCTTTTGAGATTGATAATATACCAGACATTAAGGGCGATTCTGTCACTTCAATTATATTATTTTTCTATTACTACCTTATACTACATAATAGTGGCATGGTGGAAGAGGGTTACTTGCTCTCTGGCATCCTGCAATACCACATAATCGGCTGTATGTATGAAAGACATGAGTGAATGGCGTGATGCGATGCGGGATCGGTGCAAAGAGGTTCTGTTAAGCCATGGATATACGGTGGTTGATGGAGATGTGAGGTTATACCGTGAATATAACGGTGATAAGTTTGCGCTTGGTAGGGCAGACCTCGTGGTGGTGAAGGGCAGCCGGATATGGATGGTTGTGATGATAGAAGGGGATGCTTCACCGAAGAACATACTCGGAGCGATTTCCGTCGTGGATATGGCGGACAGATGTTTGATACGTACGGGACAGGAGGGTAAGATGGTGCCCTTAGAGAGGGCTGTTCTCTTTGTTCTCACACATACAACGGCAGAAGAGTACGTGAAGCAGGAAGCGATGGTCATGATGCTCCGCGATGTATATACACTCACGAACCTGTGCGATTTTATCGTCACGAATGAAGAGAATTTTGTGGAAGAACTGCACGAGATGGAGCTGTATATGGCATAGTTATCTTAACATAGTTATCTTAATATTTTCATCGGATGAAGACAATCATAATAGGAGGTGGGAGAGCGGGTAAAGAGCTTGCTGCTCAGTTACCGAATGCAGTAATAATAGAGAGCAATCCGGCTAAGAAGGCGCAACTGGAGCGTCTGGGCGGAGTGGAGGTGGTCATAGGTGATGGTAGTGATGAGGAGTTATTGAAGCAGGTTGGTCTGTACGATGTTGGGACTTTCATCTCACTGACGAGCGATGATGATGTGAATTACCGTGCAGCAGCGATTGCGAAGCGATACGGTGTGCCACGGATAATAGTCAGGGTTGAGGACCCTGAGGATCAGGCGCGATTTGAGGAGCTCGGGGTTGAGTCCATAATGCTACCCGCAAAGCTGATAGCCAATCTCGTTATGAACCTGATTCGGTGTCCGAAGGATGTAGATATACCATTCAACCGGATTCTTGTTCCTATTTTGAATGAAAAGACATTGGAGAAGGCATTCAAAGAGGCTTTACTCATTGCCTCAGTTGCAAGAGCGGAGCTCACGGTGATTGCCTCGCCTGATATAGATCGAAGAGAAATGGAGATGCTTGCGATGGAACTGGGCGTGCGATTGAGGATTTTAATGGAGGAGGAGCACCTGATGCAGATAATAAAGAGGCATTTGCGTTATCACGGCTGCATAATATTAGAGCGTGTGGAAGAGCACCGGTGTTATCCTGATTGTATAATAATAGACCAGGAAGAGCTGGGTTTCATGGATAGATTGCTCGGCAGGAGTATAGTACTGAAACTGATAAGGTGTGCATCGCGTCCGGTACTTGTGGCACGTACATTCAGGTATTATGAACGCATACTTGCAATTATAGATTCACATGATAGCGTTGAATCGGTTTGCAGGTATTCATTTCTATTAGCCCACCTCTGTGGTGCTGAGATAGAGCTGCTCATTCTGAGTGAGCGAGGTGGGAGTAATAGATAGCGTTGAGTGGCTGAAGAGGGAGGGAGCGAGGGCGAATGTACGAATAAAGGAGAATCGGATAGAGGGTAACCCGATGATAGAGGTGGTGAAGGAGGTGAAGAGCGGTAGATACCAGCTTGCAGTGATCCCATGGCGTGGTAGTGGCGTTATCAGAGGAGACCTTATAAAGCGGATAATAAACAACGCACCCTGCTCCGTATTAACGGTGGTGTGAATGAATATAAGTCCAAATGTGCTCTTACTGTTGATAGCGGGTTTTGCATTCATAATACCACTTCTATCGGGCAGGATAGGCGTTCCTGCGGTGGTTGGTGAGATTCTGTGCGGTATATTCCTGGGTATGCTGGGCGTATCAATAACAGGGGAGGGGCAGATAATAATAGATTTCCTGGCGAACTTCGGGCTTATATTCCTGATGTTCCTCGTAGGTCTGGAGCTCGATTTCTCAGGCACTGAGGTATACGGTATAAAGCCATTTATCACAGGCTTCTTCATTTTCTTCTTCACTATTGCCATTTCAGCATATCTGGTATTGGAGGTAGGGGTTTTTGGCACCGGATACGGGCTATTTGCAGCTATGTTGCTATCGAGCTCCGCAGTCGGCGTGACGATACCGGCGATAAGGGAGCTGGGGCTCGTAAAGACCGATTACGGGCAGACAATCCTGGTGTCGGCATTCATTGCCGATTTTGGCACCGTATTGCTCATCACGATCTACACACTGTATCTGAAGAAGGGGCTGACGATGGAGATGTCGCTGATTGCACTTGTATTTGTGCTATTCTTCGTGATATATTATGCAGGTAAACTCGCGATCTGGTATTATCCCGAGCGGCTGTCCGCGTGGTTCAAATCAGACCAGCCATCAGAGATAGGTGTGCGTGCATCCTTTGCTCTGTTGCTCGTATTCGTAGCTTTAGCGGAGATATCGAATGTGGAAGCGATACTGGGGGCATTTCTCGCGGGTGTGATGCTTTCTTTACTATTTCGTGGCGGCACTGTCCTGGAACAGAAGCTCTTCGGGATCGGTTACGGGTTCCTCATCCCGATATTCTTCATAAACGTGGGTATGCATTTTGATGTATGGGCACTGGCGAGCGGTGGCATTTATCTGTTACCGAAACTACTTCTCGTCGCTTTTGCGGTCAAGATAGTGCCATCGTTGCTATTTATCTTCAGGCACACGGTGAAAGAGAGTGTGGCAGCGGGCATCCTGCTCTCGTCACGGCTCAGTCTGATAATAGCGATGGCGGCGATTGGACTGGAGCTGAACCTGATAGATAAGACGATGGAATCAGCGATCATACTGTTAGCACTGATAACGAGCATAACATGCCCGACGATGTTCCGCAGGATGCATGTTGCTGCAAGAGAAGCGACTATAATTCCCGCCAGAGCCTGAATATCTGATATGCCATCCCGAAGACGTCACGCCATATATTCACCTTCGTATCTGATGGTGATCGCCATCGTACCGGGAACTCCTTGATCCGGTAGCCCGCTCTCTGTGCCCGTACCAGTATCTCCGTATCCCAGAACCAGTGGTTGTCCTTGACCTCATCCAGAATGGCGAATAGTGAATCACGTTTGAAAGCCTTAAACCCGCACTGATGGTCACGCAAAGAGGAGTTCAATATGACACGTGTGAGGAAATTAAAGCCCTTACTCGCGATTGATCTCGTTATAGAGCGGTTCACTTCACTACCTTTCAGCATTCTCGAGCCCGTGGCTATATCATAGCCCGCACGTATGTAATCAATCAGCTCTTCGAGGTGTACGATGTCTGTTGCGAGATCAACATCAATATAGACCAGAATATCACCTTTTGCGAGTTGAAATGCACGTTTCAGCGCTCTACCGCGACCTAATCGTGTATCACTGTGCAGATGATGCACATAGTGGCGTTCTCGTGCGAGCGCATCGGCTATCCTATCGGTGCCATCGGTGGAGCCATCCTCTGCTATTATGATCTCAAAGGCTTGTGAAATCGCACCCAGTTCGCTGGCAACGATATCTACGGTCTCGCTTATACGTTTTGCTTCGTTGTACGCAGGCAGGACGAGTGATACCTCGGTGGGTTCTGGCATATCTCTTCTTATATGCTTCAGGTTATATAACATCTTTTTAAAACTAAAGTTAGAGGTGAAATGAGATGGCGGTAGATCTATCAGCGAGGGAATATACCACGATAAAAGAGGCTGCGGGACCTCTCATTGTGGTGGAAGGAGTGGAGGGAGTTTCTTACGGCGAAGTGGTGAAGATAGTAACGCCGGAGGGCGAGGAGAAGACCGGGCAGGTTCTGGAAGCGAGTACGGGGCTCGCTGTGATCCAGGTATTCGAGGGTACATCTGGCATAGACACCTCAAGGACACGAGTGCGGTTCACAGGGGACATAATGCGGGTGAGCGTATCGCAGGATATGGTTGGGCGATTCTTTGACGGGTTGGGCAATCCGCGCGATGGTGGACCGGAGATAATAGCGGAGGAGCGGCTGCCAATCATCGGCGCTGCGATAAACCCCTCAGCCAGGGACTATCCTCGTGAGTTCATACAGACCGGTATTTCCACCATTGATGGTATGAACACACTTGTGCGAGGGCAGAAGTTACCGATATTCTCTGGTGCCGGTATGCCGCATAACGCACTCGCCGCTCAGATAGCGAGGCAGGCGAAGGTATTAACAACTGGAGAGCCGTTCTCCGTTGTATTTGCGGCAATGGGAATCACCCATGAGGAGGCTTCGTTCTTCATGCGCGATTTCGAGCGCACAGGTGCTATTGAGCGTATAGTCGCATTCATCAATCTCGCAGACGACCCTGCAATTGAGCGTGTAATAACACCACGAATGGCACTTACCACTGCTGAGTTCCTCGCTTACGAGTATGATATGCATATTCTGGTGATACTGACGGACATGACGAACTACTGTGAAGCACTGAGGGAGATATCAGCGGCACGGGAGGAGGTGCCGGGCAGGCGTGGTTATCCCGGCTACATGTATACCGATCTATCCACGATTTACGAGCGCGCGGGCAGGATAAAAAATCGAAAAGGGTCCATTACGCAGATACCCATTTTAAGTATGCCGGATGACGACATCACGCATCCGATACCGGACCTCACGGGTTACATAACAGAGGGTCAGTTCGTGCTATCACGAGACCTGCACAGACGTGGAATATATCCGCCAGTGGACGTCCTGCCTTCGCTATCGAGATTGATGGACGAGGGTATAGGACCCGGGCGGACTCGAGAGGACCATGCAGGTGTATCAAACCAGCTATATGCGGGCTATGCCGAGGGTAGAGATATGCGCGACCTGGTGGCGGTGGTGGGGGAAGAGGCGCTAACAGCCAGGGATCGTAAATATCTGGAGTTCGCAGACGTGTTTGAGAAGCGATTTGTTACTCAGGGTCAGAACGAGGACAGGAGTATTGAGGAGACACTGGATCTCGGCTGGGAGCTACTGGCAACACTGCCGGAAGGCGAACTCAAGCGAATTGACGAGCATATAATAAAGAAGTACCATCCGAAGTACCGAGCTGCTGCAAGTTGAGGTATAATAAATATGAAATGGAAGTAAGGGTATTATTAACTGCGATCGTATTGATGGCGATTCTGGTAGCGTCAGCCATGCCCGTATCATGTGCGAATGAGCTTGAAGGCAAACGGGTTTTGATGGTGATAGCTCCTGATGGCTATAAAGAAGAGGAACTATCAGTGCCTCGTGATATATTCATTGAGCATGGAGCGGAGGTGGATGTGGCAAGTACGCATCGTGGCATTGCGAGGGGCATGTCAGGGCACGAAATGAAAGTGAATCTTTCACTTGACGATGTGGATATCTCTGATTATGACGCTATCGTTATTGCTGGCGGTGTCGGCTCGAAGCAATATCTGTGGAATGACCCGAGATTGATAGCGCTGGTTCGTGATGCATATGCAGCTAACCGGACAGTTGCTGCTATTTGCCTCTCGCCTGTGGTGCTGGCACGTGCGGGTATTCTCACGGATAAGGAGTGCACGGCATATCCGGCAGCGAGAGATGAGATGATAAAGAATGGATGCCGGTATACGGGCGGAGATGTTGTGGTATCAGGCAATATAGTAACAGCTAAGGGACCCGAATGTGCTACTGAGTTCGCCATTGAGATTTCTAACCTCATGACGGGACCCGGTGCTTCACCTGTATCAACACAGGAACCAGAAACAGAGGGATACTGTGCACCCGCGGTGCTCGTGGCTTTCTCAGTGGTGGTATTATTGAACCGGAGGCGTGTGAATGGTAGAAAATAGTAAAAAGAAGGCGTATCTGGATGTTGCGGTGAGTATATGCCCTCACTGTGGTGCGCCATACGCAGATGCGAGCTGGTATGTGATGGAACTCGGCAGTGATGTAGAGTGTGGCACCTGTGGCAGGACATGGAACCCGAAATCGCATAAAGTTGAGAGGTTCCTCATTGAGTTCATCATGGATGAGAATGGCAAAGTAGTGGCACTGAATAAGAGAT
>JAODGV010000077.1 GCA_025464425.1 Methanosarcinales archaeon
CGAGTTGATCCTCTTTCTCTTCCCCATTTGGGATTCAAACTCTATATGCACTGCTCCATTTTCATCGCTCCAGCTCGTTTAACTATATAATCCTATCTGCTCCACCATTTTGTTATGAGCTTCTCGAACTCGATTATGAAGAACATCGGTAGCGATACTGAAATCATGAGTGCCCACCACCCGGCGGGTATGGGCTCCGTCCTGAAGGGGTTAATACCGATGAATGGAGGGGCATAAATGATTGTGAGCTGCAGTGCAAGCGCTATTGCAACCCCTATCAGTATCCATTTATTCTTGAACGGGCTGAATGTGAATGCCGACTCTGTTATTGACCGTGCAGTGAAGAGGTAACAGATATGAACCAGCATAACAGTGGTGAATGCCGCGGTTTGTGCCTGTGCTATCATCGCGGTGGAGGACCCGTAGTGGTAGTATATTATGAACCCCGCAAGAGCCATTACCAGCGATACCAGTCCCACCTTCTTGAAGAATGGACTATCGGTTATCCGCTCATCGGGATTGCGCGGTGGTCTATCCAGCAATCCTTTCTCCTTCGGCTCTTTTATAAGCGGCAGTGCAAGTGCAACGGCATCAACAAGGTTTATCCACAGTATTTGTACCGGTTCTATCGGTAGCCCTCCCCCTGCGTGGGGATTGAATATCGCTATAAATGGCGCCAGCAATATCGCACCCAATATTAACATCGTCTGACCACCATTTGTGGGCAGTGTGTACAGGATGACCTTCCTGATGTTCTCAAATACGTGCCTCCCCTCCTCTACACCGGCAACGATACTGGCGAAGTTGTCATCCGTCAAAATCATATCCGCAGCTTCTTTACTCACTTCTGTCCCGCTTATACCCATTGCAACTCCTATATCCGCAGCCTTCAGTGCCGGGGCATCGTTCACTCCATCCCCTGTAACGGCGATAATATGCCCCCTTCGCCTCAACTGCGTAACTATTCTGAACTTATGTTCCGGTGTAGCCCTGGTATACACCGAAACGGTATCCACAACTTCATACAGCTCGTCATCACTCATTCTTGATAGCTCTACCCCGCTCAATACCGCGGAATCGTCAATTCCTAACTGCTTTGCAATGGCTTTTGCCGTCTCGGTATGGTCGCCGGTGATCATCACCACCCGGATTCCTGCGCGTTTGCATTTCTTGACCGCTTCCTTCGCTTCTTCCCTTGGCGGGTCTATCATACCCTGTAGCCCGAGGAACGTCATACCGTCCAGACTTTCTGGATTGAGCGTCTTCATACTCTCTGGCACACGTTTATATGCCATGCCCAGCACTCTTAAGCCTTCACCAGCCATATCTTCCGCCTCTGCCAGTATCTCTTCACGCCGTACAGGTTCAATATTGCCATTCACCAGTTGATACCGGCACGTTCTCAGGATTCGCTCTGGTGAGCCTTTAAAATAGATTATATTATGAGATTCGCCTTCGTGCAGAGTCGCCATACTCTGCTGCGCCGCCTCAAAAGGTATCTCATCAATTCGTGCGAGATGCGAGACAATCCCGGCTTTGGTTGCTGATACCACGAGAGCACCTTCCGTAGGGTCGCCTACAACACCATATCCATCTCCTGTCTCAACGATAGAAGCATTGTTACAGAGATACCCGGCTCTTAATGTCTCAACCAGCTCCTCGCTCTCTTGTGCCGGGTTGATTGCCCTGTTACCCGAAAAGAACTCGCCTGATGGCTCATATCCGACACCAGTCACTCTGTATTCCTTTCCACCACTGTATATTCTCGTCACCGTCATCTGATTCTTCGTGAGCGTTCCCGTCTTGTCAGTGCATATAATCGTGATGCATCCAAGCGTTTCTGCTGCGGGCAGTCTCTTTATAAGTGCATTCCGGCGTGCCATTCTCGTTACACCAGAGGCTAAGGTTATGGTAAGTATGGCGGGCAAGCCCTCGGGTATCGCGGCAACCGCCAGTGATACAGAAGCAAGTAGCGAATCTGCGAGTGGGAAGGCGAACACCATCTCAAGCACGAAACTGAAAGCCGCAATTGCGAGTATAGCAATGACAAGAAACCGGGTGAACTCCGCCATCTTATGCATCAGTGGTGTCGTGATTTTCCGTGTTGATTTCATAAGTTCTGCGATTCGTCCTATCTCAGTATGCTCTCCCGTCGCTACCACTATGCCTCGCCCCGAACCCCGTGTGATGAACGTGCCACTGAAAGCCATGACCTTCTTATCCACCGGAAACGATTCCCCGGTCAGTACTGATTCGTCGGCACTCAAATTCTTTGCATAGAATAGCCTCAAATCCGCTGCTACACGGTCTCCCTCCTTCAGCAGGACGATATCTCCGGGCACCAATTCACGTGCAGGTATAACCTTCTTCTTACCGTCTCTGAGCACGGTGCATTCCGGCGTCATCATCTTCCCCAGCGCTTCTATCGAGCTCTCTGCCTTACCCTCCTGAAGAAATCCTATTATCGTATTGGCAAATGCTACTGCAAGAATGACCCCGGTATCCATCCACATATTCATAAATGCTGATATAAACGCTGCAGCGAGCAGGGTATAGACCAGAGGGTTATGGAACTGCATCAGGAATCGTATGAGTGCGCTTCGTTTCTTGAACTTCAGCTCATTATACCCGTATAGTTCAAGCCGAGTCCTCGCCTCACTGGAGCTGAGTCCCGCAGTACTTGTGCCTAAAAGTTCAAAAACACGCTCCACCGGCTCTTCAGACCACTTTTCCGGCATTCCTTACCCTATGTCCAGTTCCAAACAAAAACTGAACAAATCCTTAATGGGTTTGATGATATATTTAAGTTCTGTGGAGAGCAATGACTGCGGAAGAGAAGACGCTCAGGAGTGATGAGGTATATCGTGGCAGGATTATACAGCTGCGGGTTGATACCGTATCGGTACCGGGCGGTACAAAGAGGCGTGAGATAGTTGTACATCCCGGTGCAGCTGCTATTGTTGCATTTAGCGGTGAGCATGTGTTGCTGGTGGAGCAGTACCGAAAAGCGGTGG
>JAODGV010000078.1 GCA_025464425.1 Methanosarcinales archaeon
TTGCAGAAGTGTTCCATGAGGCGCTGCCGTATGGCACGGCAGTAAAGGGACCACAGGCGATGACGAACATTGTCGCACTCTGCGGGTCGAACCGTAGCATCCCGCCTGAGCTGAATATACCAATAATCGGGGCGCTTTCAGGTTGCATTCCGACAGGAGTAGCAGTTGACATTGTGGAATCTTCGCTTAGTATTGCCATGTCAATATTAGAGCTGAGCTTTGCGAAGTCGTGCGGCACTTTGGCTGCGTGTTTGGCTTCAAAATCTTTCGTCCATTCCGGTATCTGGCGTGAAAGGTAAATGGATGTTGCGGACAGGATAATAGCAATGATTAAGAGTACACCCAGCACTTCGGACACAGCACGGTCGTCCCGCAGAATCACCCTCTTCTCCATTGCACGTTATTATATCAATTATTCCTTTCTCATTCACGCATAAATAGTTTATGATGGCATCAGTGGCTTCGCTATGAATATTCATGCGTCTGAAGCAACACATCCATCCGCTCATGCATGGGCTGAGTTTAAGTATTTACTTTACCCATCCTTCTTTTATAATATGAGCGAAGATGAGCAAAGGCGATAAGTTCAAAATATTGATAACCGACCACCTCTCGGAAGAGGGTATAAATAAGCTGCGTGAGTTCGGTGATGTGGAGCTCCAGCCGGGCGTGAGCGAAGAGAGACTGAAAGAGCTCATTAAGGATTACGACGCATTGATCGTGCGCAGTGGCACGAAAGTGACGAGGGGAGTAATAGAAGCCGGCGTTAGACTGAAGGTTATAGGTAGAGCGGGAGTGGGTGTGGACAACATAGACGTGGAATCTGCCACGGAACGCGGGATAATGGTCGTTAATGCTCCGGAGGCGAATACCATATCCGCAGCAGAACACACAATCGGCATGCTCCTCTGCCTATCACGCAACATACCCGCAGCTAACCAGTCATTGAAATCGGGCGAATGGTCGAGGAAGAAATACATGGGTGTGGAAGTGAATGGAAAAGTACTGGGCATAATAGGTCTGGGTAGGGTCGGTACTGAAGTGGCGAAGCGAGCGAAAGGTCTCGGCATGCAGGTTATCGCTTATGACCCGTTTATACCACAGGAGAAGGCGAGTGAACTCGGGGTCGCACTATTGAGCTTCTCTGAAGTGCTATCTGCTTCTGATTTCATCACCATTCATACACCACTGGTAAAAGCCACGTATCATCTCATCGGCAGAGAAGAGTTTGAGCAGATGAAGAGGGGCGTGAGAATCATCAATTGTGCTCGTGGCGGCATAATAGATGAGAATGCACTGGTGGAAGCGCTAAAAAGCGGTAAAGTTGCGGGTGCCGCTCTCGACGTATTTGAAGAGGAGCCACCGCCCGCAGATAGCGAATTGCTACATCTTGATAGGGTTATTGTCACACCGCACTTGGGCGCTTCAACGGCAGAGGCGCAGAGGACTGCTGCGATCGTCATTGCCGAGGAGGTGATAAGAGCACTGAATAACAAGCCAGTGCGGAACGCATTGAACATGATATACGTGGAGGAGGAATTGCTCAGCACTATAAAGCCCTATCTGGTACTGGCGGAGAAGCTGGGACTGCTCAGTGCGCAGTTGATACCCGAATCGCATCATATCACTGAGTTCAACGTCTCATACGAGGGTGAGGTTGGCATGATGAATATAGATACGAGGTTAATTACCGGTGCAATGTTGAAGAGTTTCCTGTCATGGTTCACCGATGGTGTGAACTACATAAATGCGTGGGTGGTGGCGAAGAAATTCGGGATAAAGGTCACGGAGAGCAAGAGTGAGGAGGTTAAGAACTTCTCTTCCCTGATTACGTTGACAGCAACGTGCGATGGTGCGAAGAGCAGCGTATCCGGCACGTTATTCGGTAAAGACGACCTGAGGATAGTGAAACTGTACAATCATCGTATAGATGCCACACCCGCTGGCTTCATGCTCATCTGCTCATTCATAGATAAACCACGAGTTATTGGTCCGGTCTGCACCATTCTCGGCGATCATGGCATAAATATCGCGGGTATGCAGGTAGGGCGAGAGAAAGCCGGCGGTGAAGCTATCATGGTACTCAATGTGGATAGCAGCGTAGATGCACCGGTAATAGAAGAGATAAAGGAAGTGCCGAATATCCGTGACGTCAAACTTGTGAAGCTATAACCGGTAACCGGTAACCGGTAACTGAATTACCTGAACGAAGAAGATAGCAGTGCGCCACCAATCGCGCCTATGTACTGTGGATACCTGGGTACAATCACATCAAAGCCCAGCACATCGCTCATCGCCTTCGGCACACCAGCCACGAGCGAAGTACCGCCAACTTCTATTGCCGGCTGTCTGAGATCTATCTCCTGCAGTAGCTGCTCCTTTACCTGCTCCACAACGGAATAGCAAGCAGCAGCGGCAACATCCTCACGCCTGGCTCCCCTCGAGAGCGCGGATACGAGATCCTGAATGCCAAAGACAATACAAAAGCTATCGGTCTTGACCTTATTCGGGTCACCATCCAGCGCCAGCCTGCCCAGTTCTACAACATCCACTCCTATTCTACGTGCGGTCATCTCCAGGAACCTGCCCGATGCACCGGCACATATGCCACCCATCGTGAAATTATCAGGTATACCGTCTTTTGCCGTTATTATCTTGTTGTCCATACCACCGATATCAATGATCATTGCCTCTCCCTTCTCAATACCTGCGAGATACATCGCCGCCTTGGAGTTCACCGTCAGTTCCTCCTGCACCAGATCCGCATTGAAATGCTCACCTATCACATGCCTGCCATAGCCCGTGGTTCCCAGCGCTTCTATATCGCTCACCTTAACACCCGCGAGTTCCAGCGCCTTCGCATATACCTTCTCCGCAGTAGCCACCACCTCACGTGTGGGTGACCACGTTGCACTGAGTACCTGGTCATCGAGCATTACCGCTGCTTTTGTGGTTGTGGAGCCGGAATCAATACCAGCAGTAAGCCCCTCCTGACTGGTTCGTTCCAGTATCCACCGCCTACGCACTATCGTTACGAGCGCTTCCATACGCGTAAGTAGCTCACCCGCTTTCGTTCGCTCGGTGAAAGGATACATAACAACCGGCAGCTGTGTACGTTCCTGTATGATCCGCCTTATCTCTGTACGTATAACCGCACCACGCGGACACTTGTGACAGCCAGCGATAAATACCGCATCAACGTCATGTAAACCTTCCGCTACCGCATAGCCCCTCGCAAGTGCCACAGCCAGCCCATAATTGGTCTTCAGATCATACCCGAACTCTTCGGTCTTCGTCGCCACATAGTCCAGATCAACCTCGGGTATGACCAGCTCCGCACCCACTTCTTCCGCTGCCCGCTCTATCTCATGCTGCACAAACCCATATACAGTGCCGCAGGATACCTGCGCTATTCTTATCTTCTCTCCACCTTCCTCTTCCATTCTCATAATGCTTATCAATATGACCTGACAGAACTAAATGTTTTTTGATTTATGCCCGTAAAAGCATAAAGAATAAAAGTAAAAATGACAAAATGTGAAGTTTCGTTTATCAGTTAGCCCCTTCCGGCGGACGCTTCTCCACCACCACAAAACTCTTCGTCTTGCTCAGCGGACGACATTCCATTATCTTCACTGTATCTCCGACCCTCGCGGATATGCAAGGAGGATTATGCGCGTGAATCTTCGACCGCCTTGGCTCGTATCGCTCGTACTTCCATATCTTCTTCAGATACGTGCGCTGTACCACAACCGTCTTAGCCGCACGATCACTGACGACCACGCCCTCTATTATCTGACCCCTGACCGGCAGTTTACCGTGAAACGGGCAGTTAACATCGTCACATTCTCGCTCCGGCACCTTAACATCTATTCCTATATCCCGCTTCATCTGTGTGCTGCACCCCTCTTTATCCTGTCTTCCGGTCTCGCAATGAGCATATCGCCGCGCACCCTCGCGCGTACACCACCTTCAAGCGAGAAGATAAAGACATTCCCGGCTTTGGGTATCCGCTTCTCTTCGCTCTGCTCAGTCTCTATTACGAACGTGTTCCT
>JAODGV010000079.1 GCA_025464425.1 Methanosarcinales archaeon
CTGGAAGCGAGCGATAGATACCTGAGCTGGCACGAGGCGATGCGAATTGCAGGCTTGAACGATGAAGAAGTCGAAGAAATCAAGAGGATAACGCTGCTCATTAATGAACTCATCACCAGTGAGGCGAGAAGAATAGGGCTCGTGAATGAAGATGGCAAGGTGGAATTCGGATTTGACGAGCGGAGAAACCTGATGGTGGTGGATGCCGTAGGCACTCTGGACGAGTGCCGTTTTACTTATGAAGGAATGCCTGTGAGCAAAGAGATTGCGAGGATATTTTACCGGAACACATCGTGGTATGAAGAGGTAGAAGAGGCGAAGAGGGAAGCCAAAGTGGGATGGAAGGAATCAGTGAAGAATAAACCGCCGGCGCTGCCTCATGCTCTTAAAGATTCTATCTCCATGCTTTATAAAGCATGCTGCAACGAAATAACCCGAAGAGTCTGGTTTGAAGAAGTGCCTTCTGTAAGAGAGATATTGAAAGAGCTGAGGGAGGTTCTTCCGTCATGAAGCGACTGATCGTGCTTGTAATCAGTATTGCCGTAATAAGTGTGATTGGAGTGATATTACAAAACGATAGAGAAGAACCCGCCACCACTACAGAACATGATACAGTGAAATTGCCCGAGCCCGAGAAGGAGAGTGCTACATCAATTGAAGAGGCTCTGCTTGGAAGGAGATCCATCAGGGCATATAGGGACGACCCGCTGACTCTTGCTGAAGTTTCACAGCTACTGTGGGCTGCACAGGGGATTACCGCTCACTGGGGTGGTAGGACAGCGCCATCCGCAGGTGCTACTTACCCGCTCGAAGTCTATCTCGTTGCCGGAAATGTGAATGAGCTGCCCGGGGGGATTTATAAATACAATCCGGTGAAGCACGAACTGGTGAAGCTCGTGGAAGGCGATAAAAGGGCAGAACTATGTGATGCCGCTCTCGGACAGCGCTGTGTCGAAGAAGGTGCCATTGCCATCGTGTTCTCTGCGGTTTACGAACGGACAACCGGGCGATATGGGGATAGAGGTGTAAGATACGTGCATATGGAAGTCGGGCATGCAGCTCAGAATGTTTATCTCCAAGCGGTATCCCTGAATTTAGGGACAGTGGTTGTGGGCGCCTTTTACGATGACGAGGTAAAGAGGGTTATAAATATGCCCGAAGAGGAACGACCACTATATATAATGCCGGTTGGGCGTGTATAGATGTGACAAGTAGTGCAACTCTTGAAAGAGATGGTAATAAATTACCAACACCGCAAGTTCCAGGTAGAACCCCCGGAAGAAAGAGCACAGCCGTCTCTCTCACGCTCTTATGGTAGTATGTCTTTATATTTGCTTGCCAGTGCTTAGGTGTGTTAAAACAAAGTGGGATTGCGTCTTTTTAGAAGAAGTCTTTTTCTTTCTCCTCTTTATCCAGGCTTCATCTCTCCTTGCAATTTCCTTGGACCCTGAAGACTCAAACCAAATCCTACACCGCTGTACCTTTGCCTGAGCTTTAATCCCCCCGCTTCCTTTTGAACAGGGTGTTCTTCAGGAATGCCAAATAAAATATTCTGCTGACCTCGCTTTAGCTCATTCCTGATGATCATCTCTATACCCTGCTTCTCTTTTCTTCTCAGGGATCCATCGCTTAACAATAGCCAATACATCATCACACCCACCTCTTACTTCTGGTGGATTCGCTGTTAAGCTCCTCATAATACCTCTCAAACAGTTCAGCACCTATCTCATCCTTCAGTACAAAACACTGCATCTTTGACATCTGCTACAAAAAGCTTTGTAAAGAGAAAGAGCTATTTATTAAGTGATGGATACGAAAAGATTGAAGACCGAGTTGCTCTGCCTGGGTGCGAAAGTTTCAGGCATAGACAGGGGCAGACGAGCGGGTGCAGGACCCGCAGCCGGTGGTATGTTCATATTCGGTGGCACCGTTGCCAATGTACCGACCCAGAGCTGGTTCGTTATTCAGTCGCCTTACAGTGTTGATACCGAGCATGGGCATTATGTACTGAAGAAGAACGGAACGCGAATAACCGAAATCAGACTCCCGAGTGCTCGATTCCATAATTTGAAGACGCGGGATGGTATCCCATATTATAAAATTGCACTGTTGCATGGTGCGAATTGCCTGGCTACGACCACAATACAGACCTGTGTGTACTGGAACACGCCGGAGCGGTGTAAATTCTGCGCAATTGAGCTATCACTCCGGAATAAAGCGACCATAGCGAAGAAGACTCCGGAACAGCTCGCTGAGGTCGCGGAAGCGGCTAAGAGGCTGGATAAAGTTACTCACGTGACGCTCACCACTGGTACAACCGGCACACCAGATAAGGGCATAAATCACCTCGCAGCGACAGCGAGAGCGATAAAAGAAGCCACTGGCTTGCCGATACACGCGCAATTCGAACCGCCGGGTGACCTGAGCATGATAGATACGCTTTACGATGCGGTGGATACGGTGGGCATACATGTTGAGTGTTTTGATCGTGCAGTACTGGAGCGAGTAGCGAAATGCAAGGCGAATATACCTTTCGAACGGTATGTAGCAGCCTGGAAGCGAGCGGTAGAGATTTTTGGCGATACTCAGGTCAGCACATACGTTATTGCCGGTCTGGGTGAGGGTGATGAGTCAATAATAGCCGGTAGCAGGTTCGCAGTGGAACTCGGTGTATACCCCTTCATCGTGCCGTTACGCCCTATACCCGGCACAATGCTTGAGAAAGATAAGCCACCTGAGCCTGAGCGGATGCACCACATATATGAGCAGGTGGCGGATATACTGCATGAGTGTGGAATGAGGTGGAGCGAGAACAGAGCGGGCTGTGTGCGATGCCGGGCTTGTTCCGGGCTACCTGATTTTGAGTATTAGCTCCCCCTGAAATATGATAGAGGTAGAGAATCTCACGAAGAAGTTTGAAGACCATGTGGCTGTGGATAATATCTCGTTCACCATAGAGCGAGGAGAGATTTTCGGGTTGCTCGGACCCAACGGAGCAGGTAAGACGACCACCATCTCCATGCTTGCAACTCTATTAAAGCCAACTTCTGGCACTGCACGTATCAATGGATTTGATATAACGACCCATAAGGATGAAGTGAGGAAATCAATTGGCATTGTATTTCAGGATCCGAGCCTTGACGAAGAACTCACGGCATATGAGAATATGGACTTTCACGGCAGGCTGTATCGTATGCCGGGGAATGTGCGAGAGCGCATGATTTCAGAGCTCCTGTCGCTCGTTGAGCTGGCGGAGCGTAAAAACAGTCTTGTGAAGACATTTTCAGGTGGTATGAGGCGACGGCTGGAGATTGCACGGGCGTTACTCCATGAGCCGGAGGTGTTCTTCCTGGATGAGCCCACGCTTGGTCTGGACCCGCAGACAAGAAACCATATCTGGGAGTATATCGAGCGATTGAATAAGGAGAAGGAGATTACAATCATCCTCACGACACACTATATGGAGGAAGCAGACCGATTATGTGACCGTGTAGCAATAATAGACCGTGGCAGGATTATCGCTCTTGATACGCCTGAGAGGCTGAAGGATGAGATTGGTGGTGATGTTGTCACACTCGAATCGCGTGATATAGAAGGGCTGTATGCACAACTCAGTAAAACGGCATGGATAGAGCATATAGAGCCGCATGACGGCTTTATTACCCTCACACTCCACAATGCGGAACGGCATATTGCGGAAATTGTACGGCTATCGTCAACAAATGGCATTGATATTGATTCGATTTCTATACATAAACCGACACTTGAGGATGTATTCTTACGCCTCACGGGCAGGAGGATACGTGAGGAGGAGGCGGACATAAGAGATCGAATGCGAATGATGCATCGGTTACATCGGGGGTAGATGATGGATATAGTGTATACTATCTGGCTACGGAACATAAAGCGCTATCTCCGCTCGAAGAGTCGTATAGCTGGCAGTCTGGGTATGCCTTTATTCTTCTTGCTGGTGCTTGGCTTTGGACTCAACTCGGTTGTGCGGATTCCAGGCTCAAAGCAGGACTACATGGGCTTCATCGTGCCCGGTATCATCGCTATGACCGTTATGTTCACATCGGTGTTCTCAGGTATACAGATCATATGGGACAAACAATTCGGTTTCTTGAAAGAGACGCTGGTGGCACCTGTATCGCGACTGGAGATAATGCTTGGTCAGACGCTGGGCGGTGCAACCACTGCGTTTATCCAGGGTTTTATCATCCTTGTGATCTCTTTATTCATCGGTTCTGGTCACCATGCTACCATCTCAGGGTTTCTTATCGCTTCACTGTTCATGGTGCTCATCGGTCTCTCATTTACCGCATTTGGCATCGCAATCGCCTCTAAGATGGAGGATATGCACGGGTTCCAGCTGATCATGAATTTCGTTATATTCCCGATATTCGGGCTCTCTGGCGCTCTGTTCCCGATAGATAGCCTGCCCGGGTGGCTGCAGTCGCTGACGCTCGTAGACCCACTGACTTACGGGGTGGAGGGTATAAGATATGGGCTGGCTGGTCTGTCTATGGTTAATCCGTTCATGAGCCTGGTGGTGATGGCGGGCTTTACCTTGGCTACGATTGCTCTCGGAACAGTACTGTTCAGGAACATAAGCATATGAACGACCGGGGCAGGAGCACCCCGGATTTTATCTTATGTGGCTGTGTTTATGTGTCTATAATAAAAGAGCGGCGATTTACGCAGATTTATTATTTATGCTCACCTGCTAATAGATGATAGAGATGAGGTCGGAAGAGCTATACGAACTCGCAACGAGGTATATGCCGGGCGGTGTTAGCAGTCCGGTTCGTGCGTATAAGCCTTACCCGTTCTATGCAAGTGGAGGCAAAGGTTCCAGGATATACGATGTGGATGGTAACGAATACATAGACTATTGCCTCGCTTATGGACCACTCATACTGGGGCATGCACCCGAGGAAGTGAAGGACGCGGTTATTGCGCAGCTTGACCGGGGCTGGCTGTTCGGAACACCACACGAAGGCGAGATAGAGCTTGCGAAGCGGATTATAGCGCTTTATCCATCTATTGAGATGCTCAGGTTTGTTAATACCGGCAGTGAAGCGACAATGGCGGGTATAAGGCTCGCAAGAGGATTCACAGGTCGGAATAAAATAATAAAGATGGAGGGCGGGTTTCACGGTGCCCATGATGGTGTTCTTGTGAAGGCTGGTTCTGGTGCCACAACGCTCGGTATTCCTGACTCAAGGGGCGTACCACCGGATATGGTGAAGAACACTTTACAGGTACCTTTTAATGATGCATCACAGCTCGAACGGGTTCTGGAAGCGAATGAAGGGGACGTAGCCGCGGTTATAATCGAGCCAGTTATGGGTAACGTGGGACCGATACCGCCTGAAGAAGGGTATTTAGAGGAAGTACGGCGATTGACACGTGAGAATGACGTGCTGCTCATCTT
>JAODGV010000080.1 GCA_025464425.1 Methanosarcinales archaeon
GCAAAGTTCGATCCCCGGCTGGGCATTTTACCGTGCATAAATGCCTATTATATCGGACAGTATAGCACTTGCGGCTTCTATGGGTCCCGCACCCTTACCGATGACCGTGATATCACCGGCGAGATCGGTTCTTATGGTCGCAACGTTCAGTGTACCATTGACATTCAGCGGGTCTCTGAGCGGTACCAGTCGCGGTGCCACCTCCAGCCTGCCTTCGTGATCCACATCGCCTATCAATTTTATCGCATACCCGGCATCGTGCGCGAGCTTGAGCGCATCGGGCGTTATATCCGTGATGCCCCGAACCTTTACATCACGGTATGTGGCATCCATATCGAATACAGTATTTGCGAGTATAACGAGCTTCACTGCGGTATCAACCCCTTCCACATCTTTCGTAGGGTCAGACTCGGCGATCCCTATCTCCTGCGCCTCCCTTAGCACGTGCTCGTACGGCAGGTTCTCCTCCCCCATCCTCGTCAGAATGTAATTGCAGGTGCCATTTAATATGCCCTTTATGGAGATTACCCGGTTACCTGCGAGGTTATTCCGTATCATGGATATGAGCGGCATAGCACCGCCGACCGTGGCTTCAAACCTGAGTTCCCTGCCACGCCGCTCCGCAAGCTCCATCAACCTCCGATAGTGCAAAGCGAGCGGACCTTTATTCGAGGTCACCACATGCCTGCCTGATTCCAGTGCGGTGACTATATGTGTCACGCCAGGTTCACCATCAACGACATTCGTCGGCGTCGCCTCCACCATGAGCTCGTGTTCCACCTCCTTTATCATATCCTCTGTGCTCATCCCATACGCCAGTACGGATTCATCACCTGCCCGGAACTTCGCTATCTCGGGTTCGCTCAGCCCCTTCTCATTTATCGTAACACCTTTCAAATCCGCTATGCCCACTATTCTCAGATCAAGCCCGTAAATCTCCTTTAGCGCCTGATGTTTTCGCATTACCACCTCTGCTACACCACCGCCCACATGCCCGAACCCCACAATCGTGAGCCTTACCGTCTTCTCTACCGCTACCATAGTCTCATACCCTATATAGGCGAGATGACCATAATACCCTTCTCCTTAGCCGTATCCTCCAGTATACCCAGGGCTTCTTTCAATTCGCTCTTACCGATCGCAGAGAGTACAATCGAAGCAGAAGATTTCTTGTCCACGCCCGGCATGGACATGGACAGCTCCACAACCTCTGCAAAGCCCGTGCGGTCTATCCTCTCTATCGTATCACGTAAGTCAGAATGTACGATGTGCCCGATGAGGATAACGACCATAGAATCTTTCATCCGCTCCTTGCCTATCCTCACCACCTGCATACCCTCGCTCTTCAGCTTCTCCACCAGTCTGTCCAGTCGCCCCTCCTCCAGCTCAAATACGAGCTGAACCGGTACCCGCCCTGACGGCGTCTTCTTATCGCGCTGATGCAGCACACTGAGGATGTTACCACCGAGGTCTGATATCGGCTTCAACGCCCGTACAAGCTGACCCGGAATGTCCCTCAGCTCGATGTCCATTGATATCTTCATCTGCCTCAATCTAAAATTAGAGGCAGGATATAAAATTCGCTCATGTTATTTTATTTATTTTCATAACCAGCATAGCATGAAAAAACCGAAAACCTTTTTATGTATAGTGCAAAAAATTGAATCCATGAATGCTGAAATGATGTTACTGAGTGGCTTTGCAGGGGTTCTGGTACTGTCGTCCTTAGGTGTCTTACTGAGTAAAGATAACTTCTATTCGGCGTTGTTTATGACATTAACCCTCGTCATGGCTGCGTCTGTTTACACGCTCTTTGATATCCAGTCAGTGTTCGTACTGATTGTCTTCGTATTCGTCGGTGCGATAGGTATAGTAACAGTGGCACTTGCAGCCACTTACCGTGCGATGCCGGAGCGGCAGTTCTCATGGGTGTGGTGTATACCGGTGGCTATAACAGCCGCGGTACTCTGCCACTTCATGTTTGTCGGTGGTGCTTATTATGGCATTGGCAGTCGTGTAACATTCTCACTGGATGAATTTATAAAGACGTCAGAATATCAGCTCCTTGTCGTGTTCCTGACTTCTCTTGTTATATTGCTCTTTCTATCTGTGATAAGATTGTACAGGGGTGATGAAAGCTGATGCTGGAACTAAATGCGATGACCGTTTCTATGATTTATCTATCGTCGTTCGCAATACTTCTTGCAGGTTTCCTCACCGCACTCTCGAGTAAAGACCTGATAAGGCTGCTGATCGCACTGGAACTCATGTTTGGCGCTGTGTTCATGTCTTTAATTCCAGCATTTGTGGTAGCAGCGAACCCTGCTTTTGGCACTTCTATAATTACCATATTCACCAGTGCGGGTGAACTTCTCGTGCTGATCGCCGCGATTGTGATACAGGACAGGAGGAATAAGAACGTACTTATAGAGCAGATCACAATAGGGGGTGATAGGGTATGAGTTTTCTCCATCTGCTGATCATACCACTGGTTGTGGCATTTATAGCACCGATTCTCAAGCCCAAAGGAGCTACATACCTCTCCGCTACGGCATTTCTAATACCATTCTTCGCGATTATTTACAGGCTGTTTCTGCCAGGTCCTGCGGAGATATTGTTGATGCGATTCTCACCGCCAATCGGGGATATCTATCTCAATCTGGATTACATATCCCATGCGTTTGGACTGACGATCTGTCTGGTATCGGCGATGGTTGCTCTATTCGCACTGCCATATATGGAGCACAGATTTGAGGAGATGAAAGTAGAGGCTGAGCGAGAATTCAGGAAATACATATTTATATACGACCTATATGCGGCATCAATGCTGTGGCTGGTTTATAGTGGCAATCTCGCACTGCTGTACGTCTTCATGGAATTGATGCTGATCACTGCTTTCCTGCTCATATACACCTATGGCTATGGTAACAGGAGATGGGTCGGGCTTCTATACCTGGTATGGTGTGCGATAGCGGGCGTGCTCACGCTTGCCGGGTTTGTAATTCTTGCATTCAACACCAACACACTCGCACTGAACGGACTGATGGCTTCGGGGAAGGGAGTGGGCATGATCGCGTGGGCGTTCATATTTGCGGGTATGATAATAGAATTACCGGTTGTAGGACCGCATATCTGGCTACCGTGGGCACATGCCGAGGCGCCCACGCCCGTGAGTGCGTTGCTAAGCCCCTTAACTGTGGGTCTGGCTGGTTACGTGCTGCTCAGGATTGCATTGATTGATTACTCATTTATATATGAGTATCGTATGCCGATACTCGCATATGCGATATTTTCAAGTGTGTATGGCGGATTCTCGGTATTCAGGCAGACGGATTTCAAACGGCTGCTGGCTTATTCCACGGTATCGCAGATGGGTTACATACTGGTTGCGCTCTGTCTCGGTCCTTTCGGGCTCATTGGTGTGGTTATACAATACATGTCGCATGCGTTCGGTAAGTCAATCCTGTTCTCCTCCGCGGGCGGGATTATCGCAGTTCATCACGGTCTGCGAGACCTTAATAAGATGGGTGGACTGCATGATTCCATTCCCGGTATCTCGAATGCCGCAGTAGTCGGGTTCCTGAACCTTGGCGGAATTCTTACGGTCGGTATGTTAGGCGAGTTTTTCATATTAAGAGGTGTTGTTGATACCTTCCTCAGACCGGAATCGCCATCATTCCTTGGCTGGACCGGGAGTTTACCAATTATCCTGGCTGTGATATTCATGTTCATCCTCTCGGTCTGGTACGGCTTCTGGACGATAAGGCGTGTATTTTATGGTAAGCCTAAGGATACGAAGAGGCTTGAGATAAGTGGATACTTCTATGTTCCTCTCTTCATCATTGGGGGTCTTTCTGTGTTATTATTATTCCCGCCGCTGTCAACGATGCTAATTCAAGGGCTTAATGCAATCCCGGGGTTAGGAGGTGTTGTGCCATGATGGACGATAGAATAGTCTTCCTTCTGCTTTTCTTAGCCCCGGTAGTCAGCAGTATTCCTATTGCTCTGGCATATAAGAGCAAGGAATGGACTGAGAAACTGCCATATCTCTCGGTCTTCGGTATCTTCATCTCGGTATTGATGAGCATGTACATCTTCTTCGTTTTCCCGGAGAATCAACAATATGCTTACGACTGGATACCCCAGCTCGGGATAAATATCGTCCTTATTACTGACTATCTGAGCAGGTACATGGGCGTTATAACAGCGGTTATAGCGTTCTTCATCGCTATTTACGGGCTGGAGTATATGCGAGGCGATTACCGTCCCTCATGGTACTGGTTCTTCTTCAATCTCTTCACCGCATCAATGCTTCTGGTTGTTTATAGTGATAATCTGTTCTTGCTGTTTGTGGGCTGGGAAGGACTTGGAGCAGCATCATGGGGGTTAATCGGGCACTGGTTCCGTGACGATGATGAGATTGCTTATGTCGGTGTACCGGGAAGGAAAGTGGGACCGCTCGAACTGAGCTGGTCACCGAGCTTCGGTGGCTGGCGTGCAATCTCCACGATAAGATTTGGCGATGTCCCGATGTTCTTCGCGATTGCTGCGATATGGGTATTCGCAGTTGATAACTCAGGTAATCCAACTCTCAATATATCACAGATTGAGTGGGGGACGCTTTTTACAACCATTGGTGCTGCGGGAACTGTGATTCTGCTTGTTCTATTCCTCATGGGGCTGCTCACCAAGTCTGCGCAGGTACCGTTCAGCGAGTGGCTGATGACCGCAATGACCGGTCCGACGACCGTGAGTGCGCTTCTACACTCCGCGACGATGGTAGCAGCCGGCGCTTTTGTCTTCATCAAGGTTAGCTGGTATATAATGCCGTGGGAATTGCATCACGTTCCCGGACTTAACTATGTTTATATCTTTGCGCTCTTCATTGGATTAATCTCAGGGTTATACGGCGCACTTTCGGCTTCAGGGATGCTGGAGAGGAAGGTTTTACTCGCAGCATCTACGATGTCAAGCCTGGGTTTGATGTTCGGTGCGGCAGCCGCTTCTTACTGGGTTCATGAGGAAATAGCAGGAATGAACTTTGCCTTGCTCGTCGCTTTCTGGTATATGGCGGTGCATGCATTCGCAAAAGCGAGCTTATTCCTCGTGAGTGGTCATTTGATTCATGCTACGCATACAAGGTTCTCTGTCGGCGATTTAGAATTTGGGAAGCGGATGAAGACCACATTTGGCGTGACCATCATCGCCACGACCTTCCTCGTGGGAATACCGCTTCTTACTGCTTACTGGGTGAAATCCGCCATGGATCATGTCATGGAGCATCTGTTTGAGCATGGTTTAGCCGAACATGGCATGCTCGCACCTCACTCCCTTATCTCTTTTCTACCATTATTCCTCCTGATCCTTGCATCCCTGGTTTATTCTGGAATACTTGCAAAGTTCCTCAGTCTTAACTTTATAAAGGGTGAGAAGCCACACCACGAGCATCTGGAAGG
>JAODGV010000081.1 GCA_025464425.1 Methanosarcinales archaeon
GCGGCTTGGTGAAAACCACTACCGGCTTGTCAATATCAGCATAGGTGATCAGGGCGAAGATCTAATCGTCAATGCTGATGTCCGGGAACGAGGCGAGGATGGAGAAACTGTGGGTAAGATTTCAGTAACCGTTATGGACTACGAGGGGCTCAGAATAGGCGATGGCACACTAACGATCTCTGAAGGAGAATATAGTGGTGAATACCGGGTGTTACTCGATATTCTCCCGCCGCTGCGAAGGGTCAGGAGGGGAACATAATGAGTAATAGAAGATCTAAAGCTGTGCAAAAGGAAATGTGGTCGGATGCCACCCAGCCCGGGCATCCGACTTTTTATTTTTTTCAGCTTTTCTATAATACCGATACCGTGAAAATGGCAGTCGTTCCAACCGCCAACCTTATATGACCGTTCCCGTTACGGCTGTACCGACATTATCTTCCTCGCCTGCTCCGGATACTTTGCTATGAATCTCATCTCGTCCTCGGTCACCGGCTTCTGCGTATGCACGTTCGCATATCGCACGAGTTCCAGTATCTCCCTCGCCTCATCGTCATCCTTGAACCTCAACTCGTACTTACCCGCGACGTTCTTGAAACCCTTTATGCCGGAGTACTCGCCCGCGGTTATCAATCGCCCGGTCTCTATCACCTCTATATGCCCTCTACCAACCTCATGGTAGTCATACAGCTCGTAATTCCTGCTGTCCTTTAACGCACCATCCGCGTGTATACCCGACTCATGAGCAAATGCATTTTCACCAACCGCAGGCTGATTCACCGGTATGGGCACTCTGAACGAGAGTGAAGCATATTTACATATCTTCCACGCATGCCGCAGGTCTATATGCTCGTCCAGGCGGTATTTACCGGCGAAACCGCTCGATTTCTTCACTGCGAGTATAGTCGAGACAAGGTCCGCATTGCCCGCTCGTTCGCCCATACCATTAACCGTTGTCGTTATGTACGCATCAACACCTGCATCTATTGCTCCTTTCGCACCCGCGACCGAACACGCAACCGCCATGCCGAGATCGTTATGACAGTGCAGCTCGATTGGTATACCAACCGCTTCCGCAAGCTTCTTCACTCGCTCATATATCGTGAACGGGTCATCGTATCCTAAGGTATCGCAATATCTTATCCGGTCCGCACCATGCGCCTTCGCAGCTTCCGCGAATTCTATCAGCCGTTCGAGCTCGGTACGCGATGAATCTTCCGCATTCACCCCTATTGACTCCGCACCATGCCTCTTCGCCGTGTCCACCGCCTCACACATCATCTCTACTATGTCATCCCACGTGAATTTACCCCTGAACTTGCCCTCTATCATCTGCTTAGATGTGGATATACTCAGGTTGAGATGCTTCAGCTTCGGTACCATCTTGAAGCCCAGCTCCACATCTTCTTTTATCGCTCTCAGCCAGCCACCGAGTCGAATACGTTTCAGAGCACCTATCTCCACCAGCTCAAGATTCGCATTCAAATAGTTCGTCTCGTGCCTCGTGACCGGGAACCCGAACTCGCTCTGGAAAACGCCCATCTCATCCAGATAGATGTTCAGCAGTGTCTTCTCCAGTTTCGCCAGACCCAATCTCGAAGTCTGTACCCCGTCCCTGTTCGTTACATCTATTATGTATATGGTGTTCTCGGTCATACTATGAAATAAATAAAAAACCAATAATATATAGTCATTCTGATAATAAATTGCAAAATTGATGTTGAAAATTCCAATTTGCAAATATTCTCCGAAATAACTATATTTTTCACTTCCTGCCCGTCAGCGCCATGAACTCGTCTTCATCTATTATCTTAACGCCGAGCTGCCGCGCCTTCGCCAGCTTGGAGCCAGGGTCCTCGCCCGCGACCACGTAATCGGTCTTCTTTGATACGCTCGAGGATACACGCCCACCCAGCTGCTCCACCAGCATCTTCGCCTCTTCCCTCGGTATGGAGATCCTGCCGGTGAATACAAACGTCTTACCTGCCAGTGTCTTCGCCTTCTCACCCTCTTCCGCAGGCTCATAACGCACCCCTGCATCTTCTAACTTACGCAATAACCGGTCTGTACTCTCATGCTCGAAGAAGAGGATTATACTCCTCGCCACTTCCGGTCCTATCTCCGGGATACTCACCAGTTCATCATAAGTGGCATTCCGCAACTCATCCATATTCTTAAAATGAGAAGCGAGCAGAGACGCTGTGTGCTCTCCCACGTGCCTTATACCAAGCGCATAAATTAACCGACCAAAAGTGGTATGTCTGCTCTTATCTATCGCATCCAGTATCTTCTGCGCCAGTTTCTCACCCATACGATCCAGTTTCAACAGATCACGCATGCTCAAGAAGTAGAGATCAGCAGGGTCTGACACCATATCACGATCCACAAGCTGTTCTATCACCTTCTCGCCGAGCCCTTCTATGTCCATTGCACGCTGCGATGCGAAATGTTTTATCCGCTCCTTCAACTGTGCGGGGCATGCAACACCGATACAGCGCCTTATGGGTCCCTCTTTCAGTACTTCCGCACCACAGACCGGGCATCTATCCGGCATCCTGAATTCCTTCTCCGCGCCTGTCCTCTTTGATTTCACAACACTCACTATCTCCGGTATGACATCACCTGCACGCTCCACCACCACGGTATCACCTATCCGCACATCCTTCCTCTTCAACTCATCCTCGTTATGCAGCGTCGCTCGACTGACCGTAACACCGCCAATCTGTACGGGCTCAAGTATCGCAACCGGTGTTAGCGCGCCTGTACGACCGACCTGCACCACTATATCCTTCACCTTCGTGAATTCCTCTCTCGGCTTGAATTTGTATGCTATCGCCCATCTCGGACTCCTTGAGATGGTACCAAGCCTGTTCTGTTGCTCTATGCTATTCACCTTCACCACAACACCGTCAATTTCATAATCCAGTTCGTCACGTATCTTCTCTATCTCGTCATGGCATTCTATCACTTCTTTTATACTCCTGAACAGTCTCACCAGCGGACTGACACGAAACCCCACTTCCTTTAAATAATTCAGTATCTCCCACTGGGTTCTGAACTCCCTCCCATCTGCTCTGCCGATACCATAAGCGAAGAAGTCAAGCGGTCTCGAAGCCGTGACTCGCGGATCCAGCTGTCTGACCGAGCCAGCAGCCGCGTTCCTCGGATTCGCAAACATTCGCTCACCACGCATGCCCAGCTCCCTGTTCAACTCTTTGAACTTGCTCACCGGCATATAGACCTCACCGCGAACCTCAAGTAACGGCAGTCGCTCCTTCATGAGCCGCAGCGGTATTGACCTTATCGTCTTGAGGTTCTGCGTCACATCCTCACCCACCCTGCCATCACCTCTCGTACTGCCCACGACGAGCACACCGTCCCTGTACACGAGCTCCATAGCCAGCCCGTCTATCTTCGGCTCCAGCACATACTCTATCTCTTCTTCGCCAAGTGCACGTCGCACTCGCTCGTCAAATTCCCACACCTCGTGCTCTTCTGTTACGCTCGTCAAACTCAACATCGGGATACTGTGCTCGTAAGTGTTGAACTCCTCCAGTGGCTCCGCACCTACACGCTGCGTGGGCGAATCGGGCGTTATAAACTCCGGATACTTCGACTCCAGCTCCTCCAATTCCCTGAATAACCGGTCGTACTCTGCATCCGAGATCTCCGGCTCGTTCAATACGTAATACCGATAATTGTGATAGTGTATCAGTTCTCTCAGTTCTTCTATTCGCTTCTTTATCTCCGCTTTACCGCTATGCTCACCCATTTCATCACGAGGAAATGATCAATTAATAAAATAAAGATAAAGGTAAGATAAAGGATATATATTATTGAACGATGGAAGAAGCAGAGGTAAAGGGGAATAAAGAGGAGATGCTGATACCCGGACCTGATTATCTTGCGAGTGGCGTTCATATAGGTACACAGCAGAAGACCGGAGACATGAAGCGATTCATATATCAGGCGAGACCGGACGGGCTTTATTTGCTTGATATAGAGATTGTGGATGAGCGACTGCGCATAGCAGCTCGATTCCTGGCTAATTATGAACCCCCGTCCATACTGGCTGTCTCTGCTCGTGAATACGGGCATCAACCGGTGAGTATGTTCGCAAAGGCGACCGGTGCGAAGGCGATAGTGGGACGGTTTATACCGGGTACACTGACAAATCCTGAATGTGAATACTTCATCGAGCCTTCTGTTCTTGTATTGACCGACCCGATGACAGATGCGCAGGCATTGAAGGAAGGTGCCCGGCTTGGATTGCCCATTGTTGCTCTATGCGATACAAACAACTCCACATCCAATATTGATCTGGTGATCCCGACGAACAATCATGGTAGAAAAGCGCTTGCCACCATTTACTGGCTGCTTGCACGTGAGTTCTTACGTGAGCGTAATCGTCGTGAAGGCAAGGATGACGAGGAGTTCAAATTTGATTATCAGGTGGAGGATTTCGAATCAGAACTATGAGACGAGCAGCAGTAGCAGGTTCTTTTTACGAATCGGACAGAAATCGGTTGATGACACAGCTGGAGGAATGCTATGCCGGTGTGGAAGTGAGAGAAGATGATCGAATTGTAGGTGCCGTCTCGCCGCATGCAGGCTACATGTATTCAGGTACGGTTGCCGCACATGTATATGCCAGGCTGACACATGCCGATACGTTCATCATACTTGGTCCAAATCATTACGGGCTGGGTTCGCTTGTTGCCGTATCTACGGATGCATGGCTGACACCCCTCGGCAGGGTGGACGTGGATACTGAATTTGTTGAGACGTTACCACGCCGTATCATAGATATTGATGAGACCGCACACCAGCATGAGCATTCAATAGAGGTTCAGCTACCTTTTCTACAATACCGGTTCGATTCTTTCCGTATTGTGCCTATCTGCATGGCACTCAGTGATGAAGAGACCACACGCGAGGTGGGAGAAGACCTCGCCAGGTCAATCGCCAGCTTCGAGGACAAGAAGTTCGTTATGATCGCCTCTTCCGACTTCACACATTATGAGCCGGATCACGTAGCCCGTGATAAAGATATGTTCGTGATAGAGGCGATAACAGAACTGGATGTCGGCAAGTTCTATAATCGTGTATTTGGACGCCAATCTTCTGCATGTGGTATCGGTCCGATAGCATCGGTGATGCATGCAGCGAAGAAGCTCGGAGCAACGCAGGGTCAGCTTGTCAAATACGCTACCAGCGGCGATGTCACCGGTGATAGAGCGAGTGTTGTTGGTTATGGCGGTATCGTAATATTCTGAGATTCATGCAGCGAGCAGCCTGTCGGGTATTCTTCCGGGAACTGGCAGTCAGTGACCTCATTGTGGGTGACACCGTTGTTACACCGACCTGTGCAAGATGCTCAACCCTGTTTGGCGTCGGTGAACTGGAAGAGATGGAGAAGCGTGGCAGGATAACACGGCTAATGATACATGATTCCACAGGTTCCCTTAGCATATATACCGATGCAGATATTACTCTGGAACCGCATGTTTTATTGGCGTTCATCGGTGAGGTGCCTGTACGCCATTCCGGCAAGGGATTCTTTATACTTTGCAGGAATATACGAGAAGTGGCTACGATTGTGCGAGAGAACTGGATACTGAGTACAGCTATACGTACGGTGGAGCGTGCGGATCTGCTACGAGCATCTGATGATATACCTGAGTGGAAGCGGCGTGCGTTAGAGCACTATGGTGATGCTAAGGTGGATGAGTGCGTTAACGGTGCAGTAGAAGCTGTACAGCGACTATGGCAGCATTATAACATGACCGCAAAGGATATAATTCTGGATTTCCTCAGCCGCGCTGGTACCGCCACTCGGGAGCGGCTGATGGAGGAGTTGAATGCGAAGGGACTGGAGGGTGCATGGATAGAGGATGTAATTGATGAGTTGATCGCGGAAGCCAGATGTTATGAGCCAGAACTGGGATCCTTAGCACTGGTTCATGAATGAGATGAATGACAGGTAAAGCTTTAAAGATACGTATTTCATAACCAATAGAAGGAAGTGAGCGTGAGAGTGAAGGAAATCAGAACCAGAGCCAGAGCTTTTGAGAAGGTGAAGTGGATGCAACTGCCGAGGGTGCTTCTCGTGGGTCATGGCGTACTGGAAGAGATCAGTCGTGTATGCCGGCACCTCGGATTACGAGGCAATGCCATTGTGATTACAGGAGCACATTATACAAAGGAGATAGGCAGTAAGGTGATAGAAATCCTTGCCGATTCCGGTTATGAAGTCCAAATGGTGATGGTGCAGTCTATAAGCCATGAGAGTATAGAATGCGTAGAAAATGTCGCGAGAGAGAATAAAAGCGATTTTATACTCAGTGTTGGTGGCGGTACAATCATAGACACTGGCAAGATTGCATCCTTTGAACTCGGTATCCCCTTTATCTCGGTTCCCACCATTGCCTCACACGACGGTATCGCATCACCCCGTGCTTCTATAAGGGAAAACAGAGCCAGTCCAGTATCTCGGGAGGCACATGCGCCTCTTGCGGTCGTCGCCGATACAGAGATAATACATTCCGCACCTTTCCGATTTACCGCCGCGGGCTGTGGTGATATAATCGCGAATTATACCGCTGTACGGGACTGGCGACTGGCACAGAGGTTGCAGAATGCCGAATTCAGCAGTTATGCCGCGGCACTATCCGAGATGACGGCGAACATGATAATGGAGAAGGCGAAGGAGATAAAGAAGCGAGATGAGAGTGCGGTATGGACGGTTGTGAAGGCGCTGGTATCAAGCGGTGTTGCAATAAGCATAGCAGGCACCTCGGCACCCGCATCCGGCTCAGAGCATAAGTTCAGCCATGCACTTGATATGATCGCGGACAGACCGGCGTTACATGGTGAGCAATGTGGTGTCGGAACCATAATGATGGCTTATCTGTACGGTGATAACAACTGGCAACAGATCCGTAATACGCTGAGGGAGATTGGAGCACCCACGACCGCGAAGGAGCTGAAGATAAAGGAAGAGCATATCATCGAGGCACTCACCATCGCGCACAAGATCAATCCCGAACGGTACACGATCCTTGGCGAATCGGGACTGACACGGGATGCTGCGGAGAGACTCGCTATCGCTACCGGCGTGATTGCTTAGGTGGGTGGAGATGGAAGAAGGCAGGATAGTAACACTGATAGGCGAGAAGCTGGCGAAGGAGGGCGAGGAGTTCATCTTCCTCGGCATGGCAAATAAGTGTGATGAGTGCAGATTGAAGAGGGTGTGTGCTAACCTCGAACTCGGCAGGAGATACCGGGTGGTTAAGGTACGGGAGGATATCAGGCACGATTGTTACATACATGAAGGTGGTGTCTCGGTCGTTGAGGTGATAGAACCGCCGATAAAGGCGATAGTCAACGCTAAACATGCGCTGAAAGGCTCGAAGATCATATTCAAGCCAGTGAATAATAGCGAGCCTGCACTGCATGATTTATGCCATCCCGCAGGACTCAGGGATGGCGATAGGTGCACGGTTGTGAATGTACTGGATGATCTGCCGGGCGGGTTGAAGCTTGTGGAACTGAAACGGGAGTGATGTTCGTAGGTATAGACCACGGAACTTCTGGAATACGATTCGCAGGTATAAATGCTACAGATAAAGAGACAGAATCCGTGAAGATTTTCGAGCTGTTACGGAGTGAAGCAGCGGTGATGCAGTCTGAAGCGATAGTGAGGAGTATAGAAAAAGCCCTGGGAACGGATAAGATAGAGCTCATTGCTATGACTTATTCGATGGGTGATGGCTTCTCGAAGATAAAAGCTATAAATGATGTCCCGGACAGGGGCTTGAAATGCGAGGGTGGCGCAGGCACGATGGTTGGTGGTGGTACGAAAGTGTTCGATGCCATAAAAGGATCTGGCTTACCTGCTATACTTATACCGGGCATACACGCCGGCAGTGAGAATATAGACCCGAGAATGCGGTTATTCTCACATTGCGCGAGTCCTGAGAAGGTCGGTGTTGCATATCATATACACAAAAAGGGTTTTGAGAACTTCGTATTCTCTGACGTCAGTTCCAATACGGTGACGTTATGCGTGGTGAATGGAGTGATAATAGGTGGTATAGATGCGTGCATTGGCGCCCCCGGGCTTTATCAGGGTCCTATTGATCTTCAACTGATACGTGATATAGACAATGGGGATTTGAGTGCAAATGAAGCCTTTTCACGTGCCGGTGTATTGAGTAAGCGGATAGCACATCCTGTTGAGACCCTGGCGTTATTCGTGGCAATGGAGCTATCAGCAATGCGTGTTGTCATGAACGCCCACGGCATAACTGATTATGCTATTTTCTTAACGGGCTCAGAGGGCGAGAAAGAGCACTTTGCAGCGCGTATAGCCCGGCTACTGGACTTTAAAGGTAAGATAAGCAGAGTAACGCGGTACAGCGCAGCGATCGGGTGTGCTGAGATAGCAAGAGATGTATATCATGGTGAGCGAGAAATAATGGGTATCCCGGTAGAGTTTGGATAAATGACATACTCACCTTCTCCTGCCCCCGCCCTTTATCTTCGCTATCGGTCTGATAGCACCACAGGCATCACATTTTAATACCCAGATGCGTTCCATCTTCGAGAAGTGTGTATCGGGCTTCTTACATTCCCAGCATAACACGTATTCGTGTATGAACCGCTGGATCTGGCGCTGCACCTCATCGTGAGAGAATCTACCCTGGAATATCGCCCTGCTGCCCTCTATTCTGCCCGCAGTACCCAGCTCACTCAGCAGGAACTTCATTACATAATCGGGTTCGCGGTTTATGTAGTTACAAATCGCGTCAAAATTATCGAAGATGGTGGTTTTACCCTCGATAAAGACCCTCGCACGTGGTATAACAAACCGTGAATCACTGCTCTTCACACTCTCTTGTAACATGCCAAAAGCACGATCCAGCAGTTTCTCATATTCCGAATCTTCCATATTCTCACCTTTTACCCCTGACCATTTATTATCAGCCATACAGCGCCGAGGAAGGGATTCGAACCCTTGCGTCCCGTGAGGGACACCGGCTCTCAAGGCCGGCGCTTTTGTCCACTAAGCTACCTCGGCTTGCTGCTCCTCGGTTCAGCGCAGCTTCATGGCTTCTTCTTCCTCCAGTTCGGGTATTTCCTCATTCGTCGTGATTTGCCAAAACCGCATGCCACGCAGTATTTACCATGTATACTGAAGGAATGCCTGCCACAGCGTCTGCACTGCATGTGCGATCTCTTCTGGCGCTTGCCCATAGAAGGTGTACCTTTTACCATCTCTCCTTATCCTCTTTCCTGGTCGACTCTCCTTCCTTATCCGTATCCTTCGGCTCTGTTGGCGATATAAAGACGACGTTATCCCCCCTTACCAGTATCTCACCCAGAATGTTCTTCACCGTCGAATCTGCATTCAGCTCCTCCGCATCGTTCAGCAGCAGATTCATGTGCATGTCATAACCTGCCAGTATCCCCCGGAACTCCCTGCCACCTCGTATCTTCACTATTACTGGCGATTTCAGTGATCTGTTCAATATGTCCAATGGTTTGGGTCTATCCACCATGCTCATCACTCTCTTCCTTACTTACTTCGCTAATCTTGCTCTCCACTTTATAATTGTTTTGAATTATTAATATCATCATAGCTTATATTTTATCCTATCAGGAGTAGAAGAGCGATGGTGAAGTCATTTTATGAATATATAGGGGAGGCATGGAAGAAGCCGGGCGAGTCGTATGTGGGCGAATTGAGGCGCGAAAGGCTTATAGAATGGCGTAGAGAACCTGCAATTGTCCGGCTTGAGCATCCAACAAGGTTGGATCGTGCACGAACTCTCGGCTACAAGGCAAAAAAGGGTATTATCGTGGTGCGAGTGAAGGTCAGGCGAGGCGGCAGGCGCAAGCAGAGACCGAGGAAGGGCAGGAGACCGAAGAGGATGGGCGTACATAAGATAAACCCGCGTAAAAGCCTGCAGCGTATTGCAGAGGAGCGAGTAGCGCGCAAATACCCAAATATGGAAGTCCTCAATTCGTACTGGGTAGCAGAAGACGGCAAGCGTAAATGGTTTGAGGTGATACTTGTCGAACCTGCGAACCCCATGATAAAATCTGATAAGAGCCTCAACTGGATCGCTCGCCAGAGGGGGCGAGCATTTAGAGGGCTAACTTCTGCTGGTAAAAAAGGAAGAGCTCTGGTTTGATGGACAGGACGGGTGTGGTGGATCTGCCACTTCATGGTGGCTCGGCACCGTACTGGCTGGTGAAGCGAATGAAGAGCCTGGCTCATGCCATCCTTGAGCTGATGGTTGATGAGTACGGCGTTGACGGTGTGATAGAGAGGCTGGCAGACCCGCTATGGTTCCAGTCGCTCTCATGCGTGCTCGCTTATGACTGGCACAGTAGTGGCACCACAACGGTGGTCTGTGGTGTATTGAAGTCCGTGATAGAGCCCGGAGAGTTTGGTATCGGTATCGCGGGTGGCAAAGGTAAGAGATCGCTGAATACGTTATCAGATATAGAGGAGATAGGGACAAAGCTGGGGCTCAGTGATGCAAGGATAGAGGAGCTGAAATATGCCAGCAGGATAGCCGCCAAGGTGGATAACGCCTGTATTCAGGATGGTTATCAGCTGTATCATCACACGATGATTATCACGGAGAAAGGCGAATGGGCGGTGATACAGCAGGGTATGAATCCTGTCAACAGATATGCAAGGCGGTATCACTGGCTATCTTCTGCTATTAATAGATATGATGAGGAACCGCATCGTGGCATCGTGGGCTTTCTGCACAGTCATGTCCTGAATATGACCGCAAAGGATAGCAGAGAATGCCGTGAAGTATCTCTTGACCTGGTTAAGGACAGAGAACTGAAACGATTGTACCATGAGCTTGAATCTGGTATCAGGTTGAAGATGAAGGATAAGGGGCAAAGCACACTCTTCAATTTCAACACCATGGCGAGGGATGATGAGTGCGTACCGCCAAATGTGAGGCTACCGAGGCGGGTGAACTGGGATGCGCTTCGCATCGCGTATGAGAATCAGCCATCGAATTTTGAGGAGCTTATCGCTATTCGCGGTGTGGGACCCGCGACGGTACGGGCTTTAGCGCTCATTGCTGAGTTGATATACGGTACGAGCCCGAGCTGGCGAGACCCTGTTAAGTTCTCCTTCGCGTTTGGTGGCAAAGATGGCGTACCTTATCCTGTGGACAGGCGCAGGATGGATGAGACCACGGAGATATTGCGTACAGTGCTGAGGGAAGCGAAGAAGAAAATAGTATGAGAGAGCATTTCACGTTGAAGGAGACTTCTGTCTGGATTACCGCAGATGAGCAACGGTATATAGAGATAGCGAAGGCGCGTATAAAGGAGCAGAGGAAGGAACTGGAACGGTTCATACGGTGGCATCCCTTCTTCCTCGTTACTCTCGAGCCCTATGAGATAGGAGAGGATAAAGAAGTGCCGGAAGTGGCACAGCGCATGATAATGGCATCTTCACTTTTTGGGCTCGGACCCATGTCCGCAGTTGCTGGTACATTAGCGGAACTGGCGGTGGAGGCTATGCAAGATGCTGGCGCCACCCATGCGATAGTTGATAATGGTGGTGATGTGGCATTGATAAATGACCGGGAGATACTGGTTGGCATCCATGCGGGTAACAGCCCGTTCTCCAACCGCATAGCACTCAGAATTGAGCCTTCTTCCGCTATTATCGGTATATGCACGTCTTCCGGGACGGTCGGGCATTCTATAAGTTTCGGCTATGCCGATGCGGCGACGGTTATAGGCAGTAGCGCATCGGTATCAGATGCCGCGGCAACTGCGCTCGGCAATCACATCACCGATGAGGATAATATACATGATGTTTTTCGTGTCATCAGCCATGCAAAAGACGTAAAAGGTGCTCTGATAATATACCGTGATGTACTTGCGAAATGGGGGGATGTGCCACCGATAGTTTTAAGTACCAATCCTTAAGGGATAGGCAATACCTTTGAGAGTTGCGATAGCGGATAGAGCAGCCAGATGGCTCGTTCTGGGGTTAGAAGGCGATGGCACGTTCTCCACACGCACGAACATCCTGCCGAATTCGCCAATCACTTCTATTTCATGCACGTTCTCGGTTGCTCCCGGGTCTGCAACGATTTTAACCTTGGTGGATTCCGGACCGATACCAGCGATACTCAACGATGCAGCAACATTTACATTCTCAGGGAAATGCTTCACCGCTTCCCTCGCCGAGCCCACAAAGAGTATCTGCTCCTTATCTATTCTTGAGAGGACTATACCCTGCTCTTTCACGTATTTATTGCCCTCAAACCCCTGCGGGGGTTTCCTCGTGGTTAATTCCACGGTATGTATACCGCCAATAGCGCCTGATTTCAAGCCATCTATACCTGCAATAGCGCCAGATGGTATGTATACCCTGCAGCTGTTCCTTCGGGCTATACGTACAATCTCATCAAATAGACCCTCATAGCATATCAGTGCACCAACACTCAGGATCATCACGTCCTTACCGGCGTTAAGTGCCGGAATAACGAATTCACGTACCGCTTCCTGCGAGGCACATTCTATTAACAGGTCCACAGCATCGAGACTCGCTGTGAGGTCTTTGCTGCCTGAGATCGTTATCGCGGGTCTCTTACTCAACTTGGTAACCAGAGCTTCTATACGCTCCGGGTGGTTGTCAATCAGCAATTTCAGTTCCATTCCCAGCTCTTCTTTACTGTCTATTGCATTACATATCTCCGTTCCTATTGCTCCACAGCCGACTACACCCACTCGCAGTACCATCTCATTAAGATTCTTAACTTTATAAGTAAAGATATTCTTGCGAGAGATGCTATTGAAGGAGATAGAGGCGTTTCTGGAGGAGGATATAGGGCAGGAGGAGTACGAGGAGATAGTGCCGGCGGTGGAATGTGAGGCTGAGGTGATGGTGAAGGAAGATGGTGTGCTTGCGGGACTGGAGGAGGTGGAACAGATATTCAGTTACCTCGGTGTCAGGTTCGATACTGAATTTGAGGATGGTGTCCGAGTAAAAAGGGATGATATTGTGCTGCGAGTACGTGGTGCGGGTATGAATATATTGAAGGCAGAGCGACTGGTACTCAATTTCCTCGGCAGGATGAGCGGTATTGCCACGCTGACTGATATGTTTGTGCGTGAGGCGAGACGTGCGAACGCGAGGATAAGAGTGGCAGGTACGCGTAAGACGACACCGGGTTTCAGGAAGTACGAGAAGAAAGCGATAGCCATTGGCGGTGGCGACCCGCACCGGTTCGGGCTTTATGAAGCGGTGATAATAAAGGACAACTATATAAAGCTTATGGGACTGGAGGGAGCGATAAAGAGAGCTAAGGAGCGGGTCAGCTTCACACGTAAGATAGAAGTGGAGGTGGAGAGTGTGGATGAAGCGTTGCGAGCTGCGGAACTGGGCGTTGATATCATAATGTTCGATAACATGTCAGCGTCGGCTGTGAAAAAGGGTGTGCAATTGCTTGCCGAGCGAGGGCTTCGCTCTGGCTTGATCTTAGAAGCTTCTGGTGAGATAAGGCTTGATAACATACGCGAATTCGCAGCTACCGGTGTTGATGTTATATCCTCTGGTATGCTCACCTATGGTGCGAAATGGCTTGGATTCTCTCTTAATGTTGTGTGAGCAATCATATAGGATGGGAAATGTGAGAGCGGCGACCCTTGCTTCTTCGAGAGATTGAAAAGATGAATAAGACAAAAATATTTATTATAGCCCACATTCCGCACTTCGCACTTATAACATTCTAAATATATCACTTTAAGAATTACGTAGGATAAGAACCGGTTGGATATGGATCTTTATGCCGGTGCATCATATTTGGATCCCATCACGATTTCATTCTTTCACACCCTCCTGTTTCATCATGACTTGAAAGATGCGCCTTGTCGTTGGTCTCTTCGTGGTGGTATCGTTGTGGAGGATTTTGAGTTTTCATCACAGGCATTTGCGGCAACCTGCATGAATACCACCTCGAGCTATGCCCGGTGTAATTTATCCAGAGTCCGCCCTAAGACGTCGTCGTTGAAATCCTCTGCGCCCGTCAAGCTCACAGTATCACTAAATCGACCCAATATCCCATTGCAGCAGTACCGCATAAATTTAAATTTATAGTGA
>JAODGV010000082.1 GCA_025464425.1 Methanosarcinales archaeon
GGGTCATCTGCCTCCTGCCATACACCGCCCTGCGCGTTCCTGTACATCACGGTTCTCTTCCTCAGTTCATCCTCAGGTAATGGCTTGCCCAGTACCACTTCCTTGTCCATTGCTCCACCGATCATGTCCTTCACATACGTCACGTCGCCCGTGGTCTCGTCCACTGCCCATCTCCTCAGTGCATCGAACATCATTCCACGCTCGTCCAGTCGGACTGCGTGCCCGTGCACCGTCCTGCCTCTCAGACCCGTCCTTGCAGTATCATACGTCTCGGAATCCAGGAGCTCCTTCGTTATCTTCTCCACGTCTCGCTCCCTCGCCTCTATAATCGTCCTGCCTGATAGCACTCCTACATCTATTCCTCTCCACCTGTTATAATAAACCATTGCACGCATTCTCGGTGTTATCGGTGCGAACTGCATCGAATCGGTGAACTGGTTGTATCTGATCCGGTCACCCGCTTTTGCTCCTTCTGTGGGTTCCACCATCTCACGAACCGCGCATTCCGGCTCCTCCATCTCCTCCAACGGCGGATGGATGCTCTTATATTCCTCACCAGGTGCGCGATGCGCCAGTAATCGCACTATATCCTCCTCTGGTATGTCTCGCAACTTCTCAAATTTGTACTCTGGATTCATATATTTCCTGCGGTTCTCAGCTATAAAGCTTGAACCAGGCATAAATTGTGGCATTTCTTATTCACCCCCTTACATTATCTCCTTTGCTCCTTCTGCTACTGCCTTCATCGGCTCCGCAAACTCCGGTATCGCACCCAGCACCTCACCATACAGCGCGGATGTCCTCGCGGGTATGAAGTACATCGTATCCGCATCTATGCACATCGCAGCACAGAAGCATGGTATGAACTGCCCCTTCGCATGCCTCGTAACGATGTGGTTACCATAGAACACACCGGGACCTCCACCACCATATATCGAGTGCGAGAAGAACGAACTCGATACCGAGGTACCCTGTGCCATTCCAAAGTCCACACCGGGCATGCCGGTCTCATGCTCCAGCAGCTCATTGAAGTACATGATGTTCGACGGTACCGGCTGCCCTGCTCGCATTGCTGCACAATTCACACAGACCGCTGCGAGCATACCTGCTGATGCGTATGCATTCCATAGCTGCATGTCGTCAGTGTCATATACAACGAAACCAGACGGCATCTTCTTCTTCTCCTTTAATAATCCGTCTGCCTTAGCCTTCTCCACCAGGCTGTACACAACATCTGCAAGTGTACCTGTCTTACCGTTCTCCTTTATCAGGTTGTACAGCAGGTTGTTCGCGTTCAACCCCTCGTATGCCAGGTCAAGCAGATGACCACGCTCAAACGGTCCTATTGCATTACCCATCTCCCACTGCGCTGCCTTCTCCAGTATCATTGTCAGTGCCGCACCCTGCAACGCTCTCTTCCTTACAGTAGCTGCAAGGTGGTTCACAGGTATGTTCCTCAGCACATACCCCATACCCTCATTCTTCATCGGTACGTCCACAAGCATCTTCACTGCGCATCCGCCTTCTGCCGGATCTGGATTCTGCGGATACATGCCCCATACGCCTGCCTTCACCGTTGCCGCATCCCACATGTCCACATTGCACACATCAATTATGGCATGTGTCAGCGCTGCGCACGGCGCGGTCAGTCCGACCGAGTAATCCGAGAGTATCCTTGCCGTCGGCGTCTCTATCAGCATCCTCTTGCCGCCTGCCATAAGGTCCACCCTGGTATCATCTCCGGGCTCCACACGGAGCATGTCCTCTACCTCTTTCCTTATCTCTTCCGCCTTCTCCACTATCGGTAACTGTCTGCCTATACCGCGAATTATCATTCCTCTGCCGCCCACTGCTCCGGTCGCTATTCGCTTCTCCAGTCCTGCGAGGTCAACTGCCGCTGTTCGTATCGTCAGGCTGACTATCCTCTTTATCGCCGGGTTCTTCAAAGGGCTGAGTGCCGTAATCGGCACGTCCTTCGCCAGCACGTTACCTCTGTCGTCGTACAGATCCACCTTATCCTCTATCTTAGCCATAACTTCTCTTTTCCCTCCTCTTCTTTTTTCTTCTTTTTTCACATCTGCCCTTACAGGGCATAAAATACTAATGTACATACTACTTAAAAGCTTTTCGGTTTTTATCAACCGCTCAAAATTGAGAAGCTCCCCACAGAGAGCTTTTTTCACATCAATTTGTTACTTGTTCATAACAAACGTGATAAATAAAAAAATATTTGCCACATCACATCTTCACAGATTCTATCAGCATCAACTCACCTGCATCATTCATCTCTATCACCGTATCTTCAAACCCTGTTCGTGAAAGCATCTCCTCTAAGCGTTGTGGCGTGAAATATCTGCTCGCATGTGCATGCCCCTTCGTTACCGCCGAGCCGCGCACCCAGTCGATGATTAATACGCGTCCCCAGGGCTTCAATACGCGAAAAACTTCCTTCAGCGCCATCGCCGGTCGCGCGATCTCGTGCAGCACCTTCAGCGATACCACAAAATCGAATATCTCGCTTCTCAGACTCATACACTCCGCAGACTGCGCCGCAAATTCCACACCTGCCGCGCGCTGCCTCGCCTTATCTAATTTTTCACGCACTGTATCTATGCCCAGCACATCACACCCGCGCTCTTCTCTAAGGTATGCTCCGAGTCTACCAGTTCCGCATCCCATATCTAATACTCTTGCACCTCTTCCTACTCGTATACCCAGTTTCTTCACCAGTTCCCGCTCGTTATCCAGCAATTCCACTGTCATACGCTTCTGGCTTTTCGTGTTTAAATATGCCTTCGCCAGTGATATATGAGAGAATATGATCAATTAATAAACATGGAAGAAGCGATAGAGGCGCGGGTAAGTAAGCTTGAGGGGATAGTAGGCGAGCATGCACGTATATTTGATATGATAAGAGAGGAGATAAGAACAGAAGGATAGACGACCTGAGAAGAGATATAGATAGACGATTCACGATGCTGACGTGGATAACCGCGGCATGGTTCTCTATTCTGATAGTGCTCATCTCGGTATTCAAGTTCTTAATATGAAGAGGCAGAACTTCTGGCGGTCATCTGAGGATATCCAGCATCGTCTTATAGTAGTTTCTATCCAGTGCCGCTATACATGTGAGGTTGCTCATTCGACCCAGATCCACCCGCTTATTCATCAGATCCACTCCGTTCAGATCTGTCATGATGCCACCAGCTTCTTTCAGGATCAGTGATGCCGCTGCTATATCATACCCGCTTATCAAACCCCGTACATCTATCAGCGCATCCATCACACCTTCCGCAACCAGGCAGATCTCCGTTGCTATACTGCCAAGCAACCGAACCACAACATGCTTCGCCTCTTGCTCGTATTGCAAAAGCCCGGCTGGTATCCGCTCCGCACCATATGTATAAATAGAAAGAACTCGTTTCGTCTTGCCTCGCACCTCCCTCGGAAGTTTCACGCCGCCCACAAAAGCACTGCCACCCTTCTCTGCATAATACCGCCTGCCATTGAATGTCTCAACAACACCCGCAGAAATATCTCTGAAAGTAACCGCATCCACACGGGGTGAATATGCAATTGATGTACAGAATACAGGTATACCCAGGATGGCATTTGTGGAACCGTCTACCGGATCAAATACGAGGGTGAATTGCGGTTCACCATCCTCAGGGTATGTATGATCACCTTGCTCCTCCGAGATTATCCTTGCGCACCACCCCCGCGCTCTTAACGATTCCTCCAGTGCCCTCTCACCTACCATATCTATTCGTCTTGTCACATCTCGCGCCCTCTCTGCTAATACATCGCCATAATCTGCTGTATCCGCTATGCAATCCCTTATTGCAACACTTATCTCGGACGAAATATCTAACAAATCCTTCAGCTCCATCTCGATAATTACAACTATGATACTATTTGAAAGGTTTTTATTCTACAGTATAAATAATATGTTATGGCATAGCGGCCATAGCGACGGG
>JAODGV010000083.1 GCA_025464425.1 Methanosarcinales archaeon
GGTGATAATAGAGAACAGCGAAGGTAAGAAGTTCACACCCTCCGTGGTCTATTTCAAGAACGAGAACGAGTATATAGTGGGCGAGATAGCCAGGCGGAACCTGATTGTGCATCCAGAAAAGACGGTATATTCAAGCAAGAGGGAGATGGGCACCGGCTTCAGGAAGAAGATAGGGCGGTACAAATTCCCGGCTGAGTATATAGGGGCATGTATATTCAAGAAATTGAAGGAAGATGCGGAGAACCGTACCGGTAAGAAGTTCGTTGATGCCGTTGTCTCTGTACCTGCGAATTACTCGGACGGGCAGAGGCAGTCAATAAAGGATGCAGCGGAGATCGCAGGGCTGAATGTGCTGAGGATGATAAATGAGCCGACTGCTGCTGCCCTCGCATACGGGCTAAGGGAAGACATGGATAGAAGGGTGCTTGTTTATGACTTCGGTGGCGGGACATTCGATGTATCCATCCTCTCCATCTCTTCCGGCTTCTTTGATGTGGATTCGAGCGCGGGAGAGCACAGGCTCGGTGGTGATGACATAGATGCACGTATTGAGGAGCAGGTATGTAAGAGGATGGATGAGGAACTCGGGATAGATGTGAAGAACGATTTAGCACTCAGTGCAACGATTCGTGAAGCTGCGGAGGAGGCGAAAATCGCTCTCTCATCTGCGGAGAGCACGACGATCAATGTCCCGTTCGTCGCTCCCGATAAGCCCCCTTTCACTATGGTACTTACACGAGCAGAACTCAACGGTATGATATCTGATATCATAGAGCGAACAAAAAAGCCTGTTGAGCGAGCATTAAACGATGCGTCACTTGAAAGAGACGAGATTGATGATATATTGCTCGTGGGCGGTACAACCCTGATACCAGCGGTTCGTGAATTTGTGACCGGGTATTTTGGTAAAGAGCCATTAAGAGGTGACCCGTACGAAGCGGTCGCACTCGGTACTGCTATTGCGAGCACGGAGTTCATAAAGGAGAAATCAAGGTTTGCGAAGAATATAGAGATAAGCGATGTGATTTCCAGTTCATTGGGTGTGGAGACTGCAGATGGGACGATCTCAAGGATAATTGAGCGAAATACAAAGATACCTATTGCACGAACACGGAGGTACACAAACGCATGGAGTTATGTGGATAAGGTCATTATCCCGGTGTATCAGGGCGAGGGGCTTTATCCTGATGAGAATGAGTTCCTTGGCGAATTCTGGATCTCCATAGAGCCTATGCCCATCAACCAGAACAGGATAGATGTCACATTTGAGGTGGGTAAGGAGTTTGGTATATTGAATGTCACGGCGAGAGATGCGGATTCGGGTAATGAGCGTACGGTGAAATTAGAGGCAAGGAGCAGATTATCGAAGAAGGATAAGAACAAATGGATGAAGAAACTGCTCGGTGTGGAGAGTATACATGTGAGTATATTGAATGTGGCAAAGGAGATCACACTGGACCTCTATCTTAATCCCGCTGAGACGGTATCAGACCTGAAGCGAGAGCTTCAGGAGAAGGGTGTCTTAGGGGCGGATGAGGGTGTATTCCATGATGATGAAGAGCTTGAGGATTCACTGAGAATATCAGACCTTGGGCTGAGTAGTGGTAGTGTGATAGAGGTAAGGCGGAGGGATGAGTAAGAAGAAGGCGAAAAAGAAGAAGAAAAAGAAAGGGCAAAGGACGACAGAACCTATCGTGGTTAAGAGGCGAGATGTACCCATTGAGGATGACCCTTACTGGAATATCTCAAGTGAGTATGTGGATGGACACCGGATTGGCAAGTATATCGCATGGTTCGAACGGTTTGAGGAACTGCATCCTGAATGGACATACGCATTGATGGATGGCATACCCACATATTACTGCGTCCTTGGTGTGGAGCATGATGCGTCGGAGGCTGAGATAGAAGCGGCATATAACAGGAAGAAGAAGCTCTCAAGCTATCCAAAGGATGTGATTGAGGAAGCTTTCAATGTATTGAGCAATCCGAGGCTCAAGAGGGAGTATGATAAACTGCTCGTTATATTTGAGAATGTCACAAAGAGCATGACACCTTTTGAGAAGAGTGAATTGATAAAGGAGCACAGTGCACATATCAGTACCGAGAAGGAGTTCGTCCGGATGGGTAAAATAGTGGACAGGTACAGGGATTATATCCTCCTTTATACGCGTGGGATGCCTGATCTGTATGAGATAGCAGGGCTTGCAAGGAACGCTACCGCCGATGATATAAGGCGGAAATGCGATGGCGGCACGGAACTGTTGAGAAGGATCGGTAGAATACTCGGTGACACTGCATCACGTGAAGAATACGACTTCATGTTGAGTTTTAATGAAAAATACATGGATAAGGAAGTCGTCAAAGAGAGGAATAATAGCAAGAAGAAGTGGAAGCGTATGGACAGGTGCGTATTTGAGAAGATTGTGCTTACCGCTCTTGATGAACCTGATGCGATCAAGAGGTATGTGAAACGGCGAATTGAGATACTTAGTAACAATCATGACTGGAAGCAGTACCTGCCGCCTAATAATGAGACTTTCCTCTCGGTACTCAGGTTGGATTTGGGCTCGCTTAAGAACAGCGCTGATAAGAGAGAGGTTGAACGGGTTATACGTGAGAGTTACAGGCGGCTTGAGAAGACGCCGCAGGTCAATCTGGCATACAGTGTGCTCAAGAATGCCTCGCTCAGGGAGGATTACCTCTGGCTACTTGAGAATCACGAGATGCTGGATTCTTTGGTTGAGGTGCTGCGTGTGGAAGAAGGACCGGGAGGGTTTGAAATAGAAGGAATAGAAGATATACCGAATTTCGGTGAGATGATGGCGACGTTAATCCGGCTATTTGCGGAGAGTGAGATGAGAAGGGGCAGGATACCGCCTGAGATGAGCGATATTTTAGCCAGTATATTAGAAGATGCAATGGGCGATCGGAAGAGAGGAAAAAGGTCGGGGTGAATAAAGATAAGAAGTCAAAATACAAATTCGCGGCTTAGCTCACCCCTGTGCAGTTCTATCCCCCTATCACAGAGCTTCTTCACCCACTCGAGTGAATGAGAGGCTATAATAAGTGTTTTACCCCTGTGTGCATCGAAGTAATTCACGAGCACTTCACAGGTCTCGCTATCCAGACCAGAGAAAGGTTCATCCAGTAATATCAGGTCAGGATCATGAATCAAAGCCCTGACGATATCCGCACGTTTCCTTAACCCGTGTGAGAGCTCCATCGTTCTTACATTATACCAGCGATCCATGCCGAGGAACTCCAATGTATTAAGGAATTCCTCTTCCCTTATTCCGAACTGATTCGCATAAAATAACAGATTCTCACGCACTGTGAGTTCATTATAAAGGAAACTCACATGGGTTACCAGCCCGATCTTACGCCTTATACCGTTGTCCCGGAAAGCGTCCACGCCGAATATCCGCACGGTACCGGCAGAGGGTGTGATATGCGTTGCGATTAACTTCAGCAGTGTGGTCTTTCCAGCGCCGTTATGCCCCAGTAGCGCTATGAAATCGCCACTATCTATGCATAGCGATATGGATTTTAATGCCGCCATATAACCATACCGTTTCGTTACATCAATCACATCCACCGCTGTTTCTGCCATCTGTGCCTCACACCAATGGTTTGTTTGATTTTGATAAAATCTTATTTATTGGATGATCTTACATATACAAAAAATATTTTTAAGTTTAGCACTTATCAAACATAGACATGTATACCGAACTGCGAATATCCGCTCTCGCTCTTATACTCGCGATAGTTGCAATCCTCGCTATCGGGACGGCGATGGGCGCGGAGGTCACCCGAATCATATCCACGGCTAACCCGGCGCCGGGTTCAACGTTTGATGTCACATTGAGGATAACCGGGCTTCAGATAGGTGGTATCGTGGAAAGAATCCCAGACGGGTTCACATTCGTCAGCACGACCCATCCCCGGAACCAGACGGAGATATCAGGGCAGAATGTTATATTTGCCGTATTAAATGAGACATTGATAACATACCGTGTACGGGCACCCGCGGGTGGTGGCAGTGGTATCTTCAGGGGTGAATGGTATGATGCACTGAATATAACCCGCGGCGATATAGAGAGCAAGCGGGTAAATGTTGTAGCCACACCTTCACCACCATCTCCAGCAGCGGGTAGTACACCGGTGCCCACGCCCGGGTTCTATCTGATAGCATGTATTGTGGGCTTGATTATCGCCGTCTATTATGGCAGGAGGAAGAGGAATGAATAGAGCATTTGGCTGGCTGTTAATCATTCTCTTCGTTGTCACCTCCGTGAGGTCTGCCATCGCGAGTGATATAGAATCGCTGAAGGAGATGCCGGAGCCTGAGCCCGCGGTTATGGTCTATGATTACCAGCTCGAGCCCGAGATATTACAGCCCGGGGACATCGGTCTGCTTACCGTAACACTCAGGAATACGCAGGACGACCCCATAAAGAGGAGCGTAAAATTAAAGTTGAGCGAATCGTTGGAGGAGAGCGTGAAGGAGGTAACAACCGAGTGGGAAAGGACGAACAAAAGCCAGGGACCGTTATGGGAGCACACGATAGAACGTGAGACCGAACCGGGTACGATAGATCTCGATACCACGACGTACTATTCCATGGATGCATACATAAGAGATGCGCATATACGTGAGAATGACAATTTCAAGATCTACAACCGGTTTAGAAATGCCGGAGTGGTAGGACCCTCTAAGAAGTTAGATTTGATATTCAAGCTGAAGGCGCCGCCTGTGAAGGGTATTTATATGCTTGAATTCATCGCCGATGTAGAGGATACAAACGGTAAGAGCAGCAAAGGTATAAGGTACTTCATACCCGTTACAGTTGATGGTGGCGTGACTGTGATGCCGGTCGAGACTACCGCCGATGAACTCAGGTTGGAGGTAATAAATGAAGGATCCGCAGATATCAACAGCCTTTATGTTGTCGCTTCTCCATCTGATATTGTGGAGCCCGAGCGGATATACGTGGGGCGTATCCGATCGTGGGAATCGAATATAGTGGCTTTCAGGGTGAAAAACGGCACGGAAGGCGGCGAAGTGAGCTTTAAAGCCATCTTCAGGAACGGGATCAACCGGCA
>JAODGV010000084.1 GCA_025464425.1 Methanosarcinales archaeon
CATGGTGTGCTCGTCCCGGGTGGGTTCGGTGTTCGCGGTGCAGAGGGTAAGATAAAGGCGATAGAGTATGCGAGGGTGAATAAGATACCGTTTCTGGGCTTGTGCTTCGGGTTCCAGCTCGCAGTTATAGAAGTGGCGAGGCATATCTCCGGGCTCGAAGACGCAAATAGCTCTGAATTGGGTGAGACACCACATCCCGTTATAGCCCTGCAGGAGGAACAGAAAAAAGTCAGTCTCAAGGGTGGTACGATGCGATTGGGTGATTATGAGGTATTTATAAGGGCTGATACACTGGCAGAACGCGTGTATGGCAGGAAGAAGATAGTGGAGCGGCACAGGCACCGCTATGAGGTCAATCCTGACTATATAGATATAATAGAGCAAAAAGGCGTGGTATTCTCCGGTACAGACCGTAGTGGGTTGAGAATGGAGATACTGGAGGTGGAAGAGCATCCATTCTTCTTCGCCACTCAGTTCCATCCCGAGTTCAAATCACGACCTGGCAGATCTTCACCACCATTCAAAGCGTTCGTGGAAGCCGCTATGAGATATAGAGATAGAGATAGAGATGAGTTCACATCACAGTGTGAATACGAACGGAGCGATCAACGTGAATAAAATCGCAATAAATACGATAACCGCAGTGGAGATTGCTATTATCTTCAGTATCACATCCTTCTTCGCTTCGTCTTTTATCCCCATTCGGAGCACCGAGTTTATCAACTCCTTGAATACATGATAGCCATCCAGCGGGTACATCGGCAGGCTGTTAAACAGCCCGACATAGAAATTTATCCAGCCCATCCAGAATAGTATATCCGCGATGGTGAATATGCTGCTACCAAATAGCGATGCGACTCCTGATGTCACATAAAAGTGCGATAACACAGGGTTAAACGTGCTGAACCCACCACCACTCAACGGCAATATCGGCAAAACCATGAGTAATAGCCAGCCGCCGGGCGACAGGAACATGCGTGGCAAGCCACGCAGGTATTCCAGATAGCTGCTCGCTGAGAATTTCGCGATCACCATACCCATAACGCAATTTGCGACGCCGATGCCCAGATAGCCCCGCCCCTCATGATATGGCGATTGCGCCAGTTTCACATCGAATACACCACTGTTCGTATGCACCCTCACCACCTCACCCGGTACCGTGAGGTTCATGAAATTGCGGAAATCCTCGTAATCCCTTATACTACGATTGTCCATCATTATTATTGTCATACCCGCTCTGATACCCGCCTCTGCCGCCGGGCGGGCTTCCTCCACCATCACCACTGTCACACCCCCCTGGCGATCGCCCTGCACCGTTATCACTCGTTTCTCGCCATTACCGTCCACAACAGTGAGTGATACCGGAGTGCCCGCCATCAGCTTATCGTTCAGCACATCCACACTCGTTGCCGCTTCACCATCAATAGCTGTGATGAAAGAATGCTGCTCTATACCATATCGCGCAGCAGAACTGTTGTTGACCACACCATAGACATACAGCACATCATCGCTCGCTGGCTGAATGGAGAATAGTATAGCGAAGAACAGCAGAAATGCGACGATAGAGACGGCGAAATTGCTCGTCACTCCTGCCGAAAGCACACGATTCCTCGCACGGGATGATGCCACTTTCTTATCGCCATCGCGCAACTCTCGCTCCTTCTTACCGAACAGCTGCTCCTCGTCAGGCTCCGTGAATGCACCTATCGGTACCACCATAACCAGAATACCCATTGATTTCACCTTTATCCGCTCCACAACGCTCAGTATCCCATGCGAGAACTCGTGCACGATCATCGCAACTAAAAAGCCTATCCATGCACACATCGGTATAAACCTGTTCAGACCGGGTATAAGCAGCCAGTTCCTCGGCTCGTGCAACTCCGTCGGCTCGGGTTTCACCATGAACATGCCGTACGCGGAATAGATCAGGAGCGAGAACATGAAGCACATCGCTATGACCATCATAACGGTACCGATATCGGCATAAGCGCGCCAGAACCGCTTAATTCGGCTCAATCGCTCGAGTAAACCCAGACCCCTGACCGTTCTTATCAGCAGAACAGGTCCATGCGCAGTGATATTATAGCGTTTGAGAAAACCCGCCTTAGCCAGAATCGTCACAATAAACCAGTAAGCAATAAAAATGTAGACTGCAAATATTAATTCGTAACTCATCGAGTGTTATCTCACTTCTCTTTATCTTTATCTTTGTCTTTACTTTATATTTTATTTCAACATCTCCATCGCCTCGGCAGCAGAGACACCCTCATGTACTATCTTACTTATCGCTATAGTCATCTTCGTCGGATCCTCATGCTGGAATATGTTCCTTCCTATTGATACCCCGGATGCACCCGCTGCTATCGCATCCTCCACCATCTTCAACACCTCTGCATCGGTACTCGCCTTCGGTCCACCGGCGATGATAACCGGCACGGGACAGCTATTTATGACCTCCCTGAACGAATCAGGATCACCGGTGTAGTTCGTCTTGATGACATCAGCGCCGAGTTCTGCTCCCACTCGTGCCACATGCATCACCATATCCGGGTCGTGCTCGCTCTTCACCTTCTTACCACGTGGATACATCATCGCTAATAGAGGCATGCCCCATTCGTCACAAGCCATAGCCGTCTCGCCGAGTTCTTCCAGCATCACGGGCTCACTCTCTGCACCGATATTGACATGCATGGATACCGCATCTGCGCCCAATCGGATTGCCTCTTCCACTGTCGCCACCATCACCTTCGTCAACGGGTCAGGACCCAGCGCGGTACTTGCAGAGAGATGGATTATAAGCCCGATGTCTTTACCATAGCCACGATGTCCGGCAATTGCGATACCTTTATGTATGAGTACGGCATTGGCTCCGCCTTCTGCCACCGCATTCACCGCGTGTTTCATGTCTCTCAGCCCCCTTATCGGTCCTGAAGTCACACCATGATCCATCGGCACAATGACGGTTCTACCACTGTTTCGATCCACAATCCGTTCCATCCGTATCCGCTTACCTATATTCATACCTTCCATCCGCTCTCTTATGCTCGTCATATTATCCACCTCTACCCCCTTCTTCTTTAATTTTATCCTTTATATTCCTCATCCCCCGTCTCTCATACCCGGCACTCATGCCAGCCTCAGTGTCTCCAGGTTCATCGGTGCCGTCGTCTCTATATTGAACTTCTTGTGTATCCCGCTCGCCAGTGCCATGCATTTGGTGTTCTCCCCGTGCATACATATGACTTTCGATGGTAATGGTCGAATCCCCTTCACGAACTCAAACAGCTGGTTACGGTCTGAGTGCCCTGAGAAACCATCTATCGTCTTTATATCCATGTTTATCTTTATGTTCCGTATCTTACCCTCATCTGATAACTGGATCTCGTTCCAGCCCTTCTGTATCCTCCGCCCAAGCGTGCCCTCCGCCTGATAGCCGACGAAGATGAGCGTGTTCTTATCATCTGATGCCAGCCCCTTCAGATATTCCAGAACCGGTCCGCCATTGAGCATACCGGAAGTGGCGAGTATGATCGAAGACTCCTTCTCCTCTATCACCTCCCGCCTCTTATCCGCATCGTCCACCTGCACGAATATATCAGAGAGGAAAGGATTCTCACCGAGGAATATAGAATTCTTCAAACTCCTGTTCAGATATTCCGGATATGCGGTATGTACTGCCGTCGCCTCCCATATCATTCCATCTAAGTATACAGGTATCTCAAGCTGCATACCTTCGAGCGCTATCATCACCTCCTGAGAACGACCGACCGCGAAAGCGGGTATTATCACCTTACCACCCTTGTTTATCGTTCGTTCTATCTCATCCTTGAGGTTCTTCTCCGCTTCTCGCCGCGATGGCTGTATATCGTTCACACCACCATATGTTGATTCAATGACGAGGGTATCCAGTCTCGGAAATGCATTGAACGCCGGATCAAACAGGAAAGTACGCTCATATTTTATGTCTCCCGTGAATGCGATGTTATGTGAGCCGAGATGGAAATACGCAATTGCAGAGCCAAGTATATGCCCTGCATTGTAAAATGTCAGCTTCACATCAGGCGAAATGTCGGTCACTTCTCCATACTTCAGCGGTATTGTGTGTCTTATAGCATCGCGTATCAGTGCGGATTTATATGGTATCTTCTTACCCTCCCGCGCGGTGACCTCTAAGTAATCGAGCAGCAGAAGCGTCATGAGGTCTCGCGTTGGCTGCGTCGTGTATATCGGTCCATCATAGCCGTACAGGAACAGCAGTGGCACAAGACCGGAGTGGTCGAGATGCGCATGTGTTATCACTATCGCATCCAGGTTGCTTATCGGTGAGACTTCCGGTACATACAGATACGGCATACAGTCTGAGCCAACACTCACGCCGCAATCTATCAGGATCCTCGTCTCGGGCGTAGAGAGCATGAATGCGTTCCTGCCCACTTCTCGGCAGCCACCCAATGCAGTCACTCGCGCCCAATCATCTCCTATAAGCTTATCCCTGTATATCTGCCTGCCGACCTTCTTCAGGAAGTCACGCCTGAAGTCACCCTCGTCCCGCAGATAGCGCCTTATGCTCTTTATTATCGTGGATTCTATCGGCGGCGCTCTTATCACACTCGGACGCCATCCAATTAGCTTTGCTACATCTCGCAGTGTCGCGCCATGCGTACCAATCACGAGTCCCGGCTTCTCTGCTTCTATTATCACTTCCGCTTTGTCCATATCAAAGTAGATATCTTTTATCCCGCCCTCCTCGGGTATTATCTCATGGATCACCTTCGTCGCCTTATCGGGCTCCATGAGGATGTTGCTGCTCGGTCTCACCGATATCCGTTTCTTCAGTTCCTTCGCCAGTGTCCTCACCAGTGCGACATCATCCACGAACCTCTGCGTATCCTCAGTATAAAGCACGAGCTCGGGACCCTCAAACTCCACACCACTTATACGTACATCATCGGGTAACAACTCGCCTATACGTTGCTTTAGCTCATTAAGTTTCTCTTCTGCTGACATCTACCTGCTTCTACCCACCAGATATTATACCAAAAAATCTGAATGAGAGGTGATCAGTTAAAGGAGCTTCTTATGCTCTTTATCTTATTCTCACTCACTTCTGTATATTTATCCTTCGTTATCGCTACCACCTCGATCTCTTCGCCTGATGCACTGTCCCTCTTCATCGCCGAGTGTAACGCCTGTATCGCCAGCGCTATACCATCATCAATGGTCAGATCCTTCGAATACCGGTCTTCAAGTACACCATAAGCGATCGGCGAGCCGGAGCCCGTAGCAGCTATATCACGCTCCGCAGTATTACCACCGAACGGGTCAATAGAATATATGTGCGCTCCGTTTCGATCTATACCCCCCACAAGCAACTGCACAATGTATGGATATATCCGCTGACCACTCAGTATGTTCGCTAACAACGTCGTCATCGCTCTCACCGTCATCGGCTCCTGCCTCCTTATCCTGTACAACCTCGCTTCGACCGATAATACCCGGATAAGAGCCTGCGCATCCCCCACCACACCCGCAGTGGTCACACCTATCCTGTCATCCACCTG
>JAODGV010000085.1 GCA_025464425.1 Methanosarcinales archaeon
GGACCCGGACTCGCCTCCGGATGGTACTGAACACACTTTATACCGAGATACGCATCCTCAAATGCTTCTACGGTACCGTCATTGGCGTTTATCTGTGTCAGCTCCACGATACCTTCCATCGAGTCCTTATCCACAGCGAAGCCATGGTTCTGAGAAGTGATGAAGACATGTGAACTTCTGATGTCCTTCACAGGTTGATTTGCACCCCTGTGCCCGAACTTGAGCTTATACGTGTCACAGCCGAGAGCAAGCGCTATTATCTGCAGACCGAGGCAGATACCGAATATGGGTATTGTACCTGCGAGCTCTTTCACCACACGCATAGCGCTCCTCGCTCGTTTCGGGTCACCCGGACCGTTGGATAGCAACAGGGCATCAGGCTCTGAATCCTTCAGCTCCGTGACATTTACCGTGCCTGGAAACACGAAGATATCGAAATCACGCCGCCTTAAGCTCTCTATTATGTTCCTCTTAACGCCGAGATCTATCACCGCGATACGCTTACCGCTTCCCGGTATCCTGTATCTCATGCCACAGGTGACCTTCTCTATCAGGTCAAGCTCCGTTATATCTGGCTGGTTCCTCGCGAGTTCCAGTGCATGGACTTTATCTTCCTCAGACAGGTCGTTAGCCACCCGGAGGCATGCCTTCATCGTGCCGTACCGCCTCGTCTTTATCGTCAGCATCCGTGTATCCACTTCGCAGATGCCGGGCACGCCTTCATCACGCAGGAACTCCTCTATACTGCCTCTACTAAGGTAGTGGGAAGGTTTATCACATCGCTCTCGGACCACAAACCCCTCCACCTTTATACCGCCCGACTGGAATCTTGCACCGCTAACGCCATAATTGCCAACAAGCGGATACGTGAGCATCAATATCTGCCCTTTATACGAAGGATCGGTAAGCGCCTCTTCATAGCCCGTAAATGGCGTTGCAAAGACGAGTTCACCGGTGGCTGTGCCTTCCGCACCCCAGCCCACGCCCTCTATCACCGTTCCATCTTCGAGCGCAAGGATCGCTTCCATAGTACATCGTAAAGTAAATTAGCAGGGCATAAAAATATTCATGGATTATCTTTTAAGCATTTCCTGTGCCAGGCCAAGGATTGGCAGTAGCTCATAGAGATTACCTATGTGTATGTCTGCCTTTGATGCTACGGCAGCCGTTTCCACGTTTATGACAGTACAGCCAGCCGACTTACCGGCTTCGAAATCGCTATCGGTATCACCCACAAGTATGGTATTCTCAGGCTTCACTTTCAGCCGATTGCACGCTTCAATCACCATCTCGGCATTGGGCTTAGCCTCGTGTACATCATCGCCCGTGATGATGACATCGAATAGATGCATGATATGAAAATGCTCCAGTATACGGGTTACATTCTTCCTGGGTGTGTTTGTCACCAGCCCCACTTTGTACCTGCTCTTTATACGAGCCAGTACATCCCTTGCACCGGGGAATAGCTCTATAAGATCAACAAGACCTAATTGCTCATTTATACAATACAGACCCGCTTCTTCATCGAGCCCCCATGCATCAAGGTTATGTCTGAGATCGGGACCCCAGCATCTCGCCCTGAATTCTTCTCTGCTCAGTTCTTCTCGCCCGTACCGCCTTAACATTGCATTAAACGCCCGATACCAGCACTCAAACGAGTTTATCAGTACACCATCGAGGTCGAACAGCACCGCTTCCACTTTCATACTTTATTATCTGGTGTCACTGGATTTATATAATCGTTTACTCGGCGAAGGGAGCAACCAATCAACCAATCAACCAATCAACCAATCAACCAATCAACATTTACAGATAAGCCCTACGAAATTGGATAATATCCGCAGTCCCTTTCGTGAAGACTTCTCTGGATGAAACTGTACCCCATAGATATTAGCGCGATTCACCACTGCCGGTAGTTGAACGCCGTAATCTACCGTCGCAACTATATCCGCATCGTTTCGGGGCACGCAGTAATAAGAATGTACGAAATAGAAGTAATCAGATTCTGTAATCCCGTCCAGCAGTTCTGAGTAACGATGTAAATGCAGGTTGTTCCAGCCCATGTGTGGCACCCTGACCGACCATGGCAGACGAACAACCCTGCCGGGTATGAGTCCAAGCCCCGCTTCCTCGCCCTCTTCGCTCGCTTCAAATAGCAATTGCATGCCTATGCATATACCAAGAAGAGGCACACCTGACCTGATAATCGCGAGTAACGTACCGGAGAACGGTTTCAGGTGGCGTAAACCATCATCAAATGCGCCCACACCCGGTATGACGATACCATCCGCATCTCGCATATCTCCGATATTCGCCCCATTGATGAGCACCACACGGTCACAGACCTTCTTCAGCCCGTTATATATGCTGAATATATTTCCCATGCCATAATCTACAATCGCAATCATTTTTATTTCTGTATCCCAACATTTAATACTCCCATGAGATTATCAAATCTAAGCCTGGTACTTCGGGACATTGGCAGTATCCTCATAATACTGGGCGTATTGATACTTTCCCTGCTCGTTATCGCATTCATATTCCAGGAGGATGTGAAGATACCCATTATTGCTACTGGCACGAGTGTCGTACTCCTCGGGCTCTTATTACGGTTCTTATTCAGGACTACTCGTGAGCCGGGATATAAGCATGCAATGGTGTGTGCAGCGCTGATATGGCTGATTATTCCTGCTTTTAGTGCTATACTGTTCGTCCTGATAGAGGGTATGAGCCCTCTGGACGCCTATTTCGAGTCGATGTCCGGCTGGACTGGTACGGGTCTTACAATGATCACACATCCTTCAACACTCACACACACCATACAGTTCTGGCGCAGTCTGATGGAGTGGGTAGGAGGTGTAGGCGTGATAGTTCTGATGTTATCTATACTGGCGCGACCGGGGACGGGTGCGTACGTCCTTTACAGGGCAGAAGCGCGAGAGGAACGGATAAAGCCGAGTATCATATCCACAGTGAGAATGACATGGTGGATCTATCTATTCCTCACCTCAGTAGGGATACTCATCTTCTTTATCGCGGGTATGGAGCCATGGGAAGCGATAAATCATGCGATGACCGCGGTGGGCACTGGTGGATTTACCGTTACAGATAACTCAATAGCCACGTATAACAGCTTTATCATCGAACTCGCGGTTATTCCGATGATGATTCTTGGTGCGATACCATTTCTGATACATTACCGGGTATTGAAGGGTAACATAAAGGCATACATGAAGGATACGCAATGTATAGCCTTTCTGATCGTGTTTATTGTACTGTTCATACCGCTATCTGCCGCCAATTACTTCCTGACCGGTAATGACATCTTCACCACCATACGCTATTCGCTATTCCAGCTTGTATCAGGTATGACCTGCACGGGCTTCCAGACAGCGGACGTGAGTGACTGGCATTTGCTTTCAATATTAATTGTGGCGATGGGTATGATAATAGGAGGTGCAACGGGTTCTACCGCGGGTGGTGTGAAATTATTAAGGGCTGTGGTAGCTTACAAATGGATACGCTGGTCATTAAAGCGTAATTTCTTACCGCCACGTGCAATCATCGCGGTTAGACTGGAAGATAAGCTCCTGGAAAGGTGGGAGATGACACGGATATTCTCGGAAGCGAGCCTGATCATCATCCTCTGGATGGTCTTTCTCATTCTCGGGGTTGGTGTGCTCATCACAGTGGTGAGTAGCCCATACAACCTGGGTGAAGTGATCTTCGAGGTTGCCTCGGCACAGGGTAACGTGGGGCTCACTACCGGGCTGACCAATCCGGGATTAGCCGAAGCAGGGAAGATAATGCTTATTTTGAACATGTGGGTGGGTCGGCTGGA
>JAODGV010000086.1 GCA_025464425.1 Methanosarcinales archaeon
ACCGCAGGCTCGGTAAAGAATGCAAATATTGATGATACCATGCTGGTCATTCAGGGTGACAACATAACAGACATAGACCTGAAGGAGCTGATGCAGTTCCATAGCAGGCACGGGCGGCTTGTAACCATAGCACTCATCACCGTCCCGGATCCATCGCTATACGGCATAGCGGAGATAGAAGAGTCCAGCGGCAGGGTGGAGCGATTCCTGGAGAAACCCTCACCACAGGACTGCTTCTCCAACCTTGCGAATACCGGATTATACATAATAGAGCCGGAAGCGCTGGAATACGTTCCCGAAGGGCGCGCTTTTGACTTCTCTAAGGATTTATTCCCATTACTTGTTGCACGTAAGGAGGTCTATGGCTGCGTGGTTGACGGCTTCTGGACTGACATCGGTTCTCTGAAAGGTTACATGGAAGCGAGCAAATGGATACTGGAGAAGATCGGGTTCGAATGCGCGGATACCGCAAAGATAGATGATAGCGAGATAGTCGGTAACGTTGCTATTGGTGAGCATGCAGTGATAAGCGAATCGAAGATACGAGGTCCCGCGGTGATAGGTAACCGTGCCGTGCTGACCAGGAGCATGATACATGCGTCCGTGCTATTTCCAGGGGTTGACCTGGGTGGAGCACTGCTCTTCAACAGCGTGGTCGGCGAAGATACGGTGATAAAGGATGCAGAGCTGGCTGATTCTATACTCGGTGCCAGATGTGAGATAAGAACCTGCCGTTACAGGGTTCGTTAGCCGGGTTAAAAAGATTCATCTCGACCCGAGCATAGCAGCTTTCAATATGGTCAGCACTCTTAAATTCCGCTTCGGCGCCGGCCAGCGTACCTGCTCCTTATCCTGAACACCGGTGAACATCTCATCAAATTCGGGCTTCAGCAGCATCAATCGCTCATTCAGCACGTTCTCATCTCCCGTATCTGCTATTAGCTCATCTATCATGGCTGTCAGCCGGATTGCAAGCTTTAGCCGCTCTTCCGTATGCCTGTACGTGGCATAATCTATATGCCCGTATTCCTTCTTCAATCTGTTCAGTTTCAGGCACGCATGGTAGGTGCAATCTACAATCTCGTCCCGCGTCATCCATTCCGTCTCATAATTCAGTGCGTATTTCCAGCTTGGCGCAAGTAAAGCCTTACGATAATCTTCAAACGATCTGAACAGGATTTTGAACCCGAATTTTTCGGGCTGCTCGTATATTATGCACCCGGGATCGAGGAAAGGCGAATAGGGCAGTATAAAAGGAACAACACGCCTGCCAAACCGCTCCATCAGTTGCCCACACCAGTCCACGGTATCCATAACCGATTCAACGGTCTGTGCAGGAAGACCAACCATAAAGAATAGGTCGAATCGGTAACAGCCAGAATCCAGAGCACACTCTATGTTAGCCTCTATCTCTCTGTTTGTATACCGTTTCCCGATGAGCGCCCTTATATGCTCATCATGACTATCTGGTGACATCTCTAAATTGAAGTTCTCTACGGAATCCGCCAGCCGTGCGAAGTACTCTTCTGGCGCGGGTTTGAATAGCTCAAATATGATATGATTGCTGAACCTCTTCGATTTCAATCCGTCCAGAACGGTATATGCGTATTCGATACCGGGCTGGAGCAGGTCGCCGATGACGAATACAGGCGCCCTTGTGAATCTCGTAATTCTCAGTATATCCGAAGCAACCAGTTCGGGGTCACGAAAAGCTGGCGCCTTCCTGTTGCAGTATAATGCAAGTGCTGCTCTGGAACCACCACAGAATACGCAGTTATAGCTGCATCCACGACATGTTAGCACCGTGGTCATCGGGTAATCCCACCACTCGTGTGAAGACCAGCCTTTCCACGGGCTCAGACCCTTAAGGTCACGGTATCTCAGTGCTGATTTGATTGCAGGGATGTAATTGTTGGAAAAATCATTCAAAGTGGCTGGTACATATGAGAATGGATTCTTATGCACATCGCCTTTTTCATCTTTCCATACCAGGTTCGGGATCTCGGAATAGCTGTGGGAACGATTGACAATAGCGTTCATCAGCATGAGCATGGGCTTCTCAGCTGAATCACCACGCACGATAAAATCCACTTCCGGACGACGGATCAGCTCTTCGTGGAAGTATGTCGCGGAGAACCCGCCGAGAATAACAGGAATATCAGGGTGATGCTTCTTGCATAGTTTCGCTATTTCGAGACTGCCATGGGCATGAACAAGCCAGTGGAGATCAATACCAAAAGCGCCTGGTTTACGCTTGCGTATCACCTCTTCAGCATCAAAATCGGCACTACTCGCCATCCGTGCGGCTAAATTGATTATTTGAACTTTTATCCCGTTCCTGCTCAGATACTCCACGATCGAGAGAAAACCAATCGGATACATCTCAAATACCGGCGTTGAAGGTACACCGTCGGCGATTGGACCAAACATTATAGGGTACTTCCGGAAATCGTAAACCGCAGGTGCATGAAGTAATATCAAATGCGGTTCAGATAGTAAACTTCGCATTATTAAATGCATGCACCCTTCATCTATTTATATTATTCATCAATCGCCTCAGCAATGTTTTGTATCCATCCCCTGCCCGGCTGTAATATATTGGAGAACTATATAAATATTTTTAAGGAATGACCCAATCTAATTACATGATGAGAGTAGCAATAAATGGTTGGGGGCGAATTGGGCGTATAGTCTTCAGAGCAGCGTTAAAAAAGAATGCGAATATTGATTTCGTGGCAATAAACACACGTAAAGGCGAGGCGAAATGGATGGCACATCTATTGAAGTACGATTCCGTACATGGTGTCTGTGACTGCGATATAGACGTGGCTGATGACAGACTGATAGTTAATGGCAAGGAGATAGCTATTTTCGCGGAAGAGGAGCCAGAGAAATTACCATGGGCGGAATTGGGCATCGATGTGGTGGTGGAATCTTCCGGTAAGTTCAGAAAAAGAGCGGCTGCATCTAAACATATCGCCGCTGGTTGCAAGAAGGTTCTGATAACCGCACCGGCGGATGATCCTGATGTGACCGTTGTACCCGGTGTGAATGATGATATGTATGACCCCGGGGCACACAGTATCATATCACTCGCAAGTTGCACCACTAACTGCCTGGCACCGGTCGCAAAGGTTCTGGATGACGAGTTCGGTATACAGAAAGGGTTTATGACCACTGTTCATGCGTACACAAGCGATCAGAGGTTGCTTGACGGGCGGCACAGGGATTTTAGACGCGCTCGTGCGGCTGCTATGTCCATAGTACCCACGACTACCGGCGCCGCTTCTGCAATTGGTGTGGTAATGCCCTCACTCGAAGGCAAGATGGATGGCATAGCACTCCGTGTACCGACCTGTGACGCCTCTATCGTTGATCTCGTGGCTGAGCTCAAGCATGATGTCACCAGGGAGAGCGTGAACCTCGCATTTGAGGAAGCCTCAAGAGGCGCTATGAACGGTATTCTGAGTGTCTCCTATGAACCGCTTGTATCCGTTGATTACATCGGTACCGGTTATTCCGCGATCGTTGATGCCGAATGCACGAACGTCAAAGGTGGCAACCTTGTGAAAGTGCTTGCATGGTACGACAATGAATGGGGCTACTCATGCCGGGTCGTTGACATGTTGAAGCAGAT
>JAODGV010000087.1 GCA_025464425.1 Methanosarcinales archaeon
ATTCTTTGAGCTATTGTTCAACTTAAAATTTGGTTTCGCATGGTTATATTATGTCCGATGGTTTAGGGAGATGAGCGTACATAATATATTATGATAGCCTTATTTTTTAGTGTATGAGCAGGGTGATAAGAGACCCGATACATGGATACATAGAGATAGACGAGCTCATTACTGCACTGCTGGACACTGTGGAGATGCAGCGGTTGCATCGTATAAAACAACTTGGATTCTCTTATCTGGTTTATCCTGGTGCGAACCATACGAGGTTCGAGCATTCCCTTGGGGCTTATCATCTTATCAATCTCATGCTCGATAGATTCGGAGTAGCATGGGAAGAGGAACAGGAACTCCGGGTCGCTGCGCTCATACACGACATCGGGCATGGTCCTTATTCACATGTGATAGAACCGGTGATAATGAAGTATACAGGTAAGGGTCACGAGGATATAGAAGACGTGCTGTACCGACATACGAGTGATGAATCATCACATATCGCCGATGTCATTGATGAATATCACCTGGACAGGCATGAGATAATGGACTATATAAAGGGCGAGGGTAAAGGTGCTTTCGCACGCATCCTTAATGGTGAGATAGATGTGGATAAGATGGATTATCTTGTACGTGACTCTTACTATACAGGCGTGGCTTACGGTGTTGTTGACAATATGCGGCTTATTCAGGGGCTGGATTTCATCAATGACCAGATGGTAATAACAGAGAAAGGTATAATACCCGCGGAATATCTGCTCTTCTCCCGCTTCCTCATGTATCCCACGGTCTATAATCACCATACCACGAGAATAGCACAGTTGATGTTCGCCCGTGCCGTCGAATACCTGATAGAATCGAGCCAATCACCACGTGATTATGCACTCGCGTTATGGAAGATGGACGATTCAGAGATGGATATTATGTTGCGTAACACCGAAGGCTATCCGAGAGAGATGATAACATGCATAAACGAGCGGCGATTGTTCAAACGTGCGTTCTATACAAGGATTAGCAGTCTGGATGATCAGCTTGTGGAAGAATTGAGCGACGATGCACGAATAAAGGAGCTGGAACTGGAGATAAGTAAGCGAGCGGGTTTAGACGAGCGGTATATCATAGTGGATTGCCAGCATAATATGGGTGAACTGGAAGAGAGTGAAGCGCGGGTGTTCATACAGGACAGGATGATGAGTTTGAGTGAGGCATCAGAACTGGTGAAGATGCTCAGTAAAGCGTTCAAAGAGAACTGCAGGATAGGTATTTACACACCTGCGAAGTATCGTGACGCGGTGAGAATAGCGGTGGAGGCGGTACTGTAAAGAGATGGCGATAAGAGAGGCGATGCTTTATGCATGTGAGAATGCAAAAGTGCGCTGTGATGTATGTGCACATCACTGTCTGATACCCGAAGGTGGATTCGGGCTATGCCGAACAAGGCAGAACATAGAAGGCAGGTTATACACATTAATATACGCCGAAGCATCCTCTGTCAATGCCGACCCGATAGAGAAGAAGCCACTGTACCATTTCCATCCGGGCAGTTATGCCTTCTCGCTCGGTACAATCTCATGTAATTTCCACTGTAAGCACTGCCAGAACTGGAATATCTCAGCCGCGCAGGTAGCTGATATACCGACGGTTGAGATCACCCCGGAAGAATCTGTTCGGCGTGCGAAGCAGAACCTGTGCGAGGGTATTGCGTGGACATATAACGAGCCGACGATATGGTTCGAATACACATACGACAGTGCCAGGCTGGCGAAACGAGAGGGGCTTTACACTGTATACGTGACGAATGGCTATATAAGCGAGAGTGCCCTGAACGAGATAGCACCTTTTCTGGACGCTGCGAGCGTGGATGTTAAAGCTTTCAGTGATTCCTTCTATAAACGTGTTTGTGGCGCGCGATTAGAACCCGTTCTGGCGACCTGTGAACGTATGCTTGAGAAACGGATACATATTGAGCTCGTATACCTGATTATACCCGGTTATAACGACAGTACAGAGGAGCTAAAGCGGTTTGCTGATTGGGTTGTGGAACTGAATGCCACAATCCCGGTTCATTTCTCTCGCTTTTATCCCGCATATAAGATGCTTGATGTACCACCAACGAGTATTGAGTGTCTGGAGACGGCATATGAGATCGCGAAAGAAGCAGGTGTTGAGTACGTATACCTCGGAAATGTACCCGGACATACGTACGAGAATACTTACTGCCCCGAATGTGGCGAATTACTCGTCCAGCGCACGAACTACCGAATAAAGAGAAGAATCACGAGCCGGGAATGCCCTGCCTGCGGTAGAGCGATAAACATCATACTGTGATGGATAGAATCAACAAATAAACCAGACCAGAGGTAGAGGAAAATAAAAATAGGAAGAGGAAAACTAAGGGTCTCCGTTCCCTCTTCACGACGACTTTGCCTTCATTGTTATTTCCATCGAGGAGACGTTTGCTTTATCTCCTCCTTCGCCCACTATCGACTCTGTTCCTATCTTTATGTCCTTTATCTCTATGCCTGGCATGAACTTGTTCTTGACCACTTCGGCGGTATCCACGGCGCGCGAGATCGCTCTACCCCGCGCCTTTATCACCACCTCGTCAAATCCGTTGTTGAACTGCGTCACCACTGCCAGGACATAGCTCATCACGGGCTTGTTTCCGATATATATCACGTTGTCTTCTGGCATTTTTGCATCACCTCTACTTACTCGGATTTATATATAGACCATATTAATATAAAAGGTTTCATTATGCAATTGTGGAATCACTCCCGCTGCCCGTATTTCTCATCGGGATCAAAGACCTTCTCACCTATTATCTCACCGTCTATCCTCCGGTAAAAGCAAGAGCGATAGCCGGTATGACATGCGCCGCCTATCTGTTTCACCTTCAGTAGCACTGAATCACCATCACAGTCTATCAGTATATCCTTCACCAGCTGCTCGTTACCCGAGGTCTCGCCCTTACGCCACAACTTATTCCTGCTCCTGCTCCAGTAATGCGCCTTGCCGGTCTCGATGGTGAGTTTTAATGCCTCTTCATTCATATGCGCGAGCATAAGCACCTCGCCGGTCTCATAATCCTGTACTATCGCATGTATCAATCCCCCTTCCTTCTCCATATCCACATGCACCTCCTCTCTCATCTCGCTCCTATTATTTCTCATCTCGCTCCCTCAACGCTTCCATCATCTCCCTGTGCAGTGTCACCAGCAGATCACCAAGCTGTCCGAATATAAGGAACTGCACACCCGCGATTATCATGAGTGCGGTGAAGATGGTGAGCGGGACACGTGTTATCCCGTTTAGCCACTCATATACGACATAACAACCTGAGATAATGCCAGTAACGATGAAGAAAGAGCCGATGATGCCGAAATAGAATACAGGATTATGTGTCTTCGCGAGCTCATAAAGCGTGTATGTGATTCGTAGCCCGTCCCGGACGAAGTTAAGTTTGGACCTGCCACGCCTTTTACGGTAGTTGATCGGCACTTCCTTCAGCCTGATACCTCTCTTCACTGATTCCACGGTCATCTCCGCTTCTATCTCAAACCCCTCCTTCTCCAGTCGCATCTTCTCCACCGCTTCCCTTGTGAATGCGCGATAGCCCGACAGGATATCCTGCAATTTTATCCGGTAGCCCACACTGAATATCTTATTCAGAACCCAGTTGCCCAGCCGATGGAGTATCACGAATGCACCACCATAGGCGAATCTATTACCGATGACATGATCCGCCTCACCACGCTCTATCGGCTCTATCAATCGCTCCACCTCCTCAGGTAGATACGTACCATCGCCATCAATCATCACGATTATATCGCTATCAATGGTCTCAAAAGCCTGCCGGACTGCATTGCCCTTACCTTTGCCATGCTGGAGAATAACCTTCGCACCAGCCTGTTTTGCTATCTCGCGCGTTGAATCCGTACTGTTGCCGTCAATAACGAGTATATTATCAAAACCCTGCTGCTTGAACGCATTTATCACCTCCCCTATCGTATCCTCCTCGTTCAACGTGGGTATCAATATGCAGACGTCTCTCATAGAAGTCAGTCCTCTTTCTCCTCTTTACTCAGTACCCGCACGCTGTCGCCTCTAACAGTAATAGGAATCGGTACCATCGCCTCGAAGAGCTCGATTGTGAGTTCATCACGTGCTTCATCCACCTTCTTCACACGCGCTCTCTCACCTTTAAACGGTCCTGAGACGATTTCAATTATGCTACCCTCCTCTATACCGGTTACAGAAGGTCTGGGTGTGAGGAAATGTTCAACCTCGTCCAGTCTCATGTCACCCCTGATCAGCCCTTTTGCATGTGGTATGTTCTGTATTATCTGCTCAATAACGTTCGGGAAGTCTGCTTCTATCAGTATATAGCCCCTCAATTCGTCCGGTGCCAGAATAGCCCTTATCCCATGCTCATCCAGGGTCATATCCCTTATCGCACCGATTATCAGATTCGTGACTGCCTGTTCCTGGTTCACTGTTGTCTTCAATGCGTATATCATCTCTAAATCCCTTTCGGCAAGACCACCATCAATACATAGATAAGGTATCCGATGGTACCGATGAGAGCCATAGCGGCACCTGCTATCTTGGAGACCCTGAAGAACTCTTCCCGGCTCGGTCTCCTCGCCAGCTTCAATATCCTCAGGTACTCATTCAGCTTCTTCGTGATCTCTTCTATCTTGACGTTCTTTGTCAGATCGTTTATCCGGTTATCCATACCTACGCCACTATCTCAATGCCGTATTTCTCCCGTTTTCGCTCCTTACGCGCGTATATCTGATCGGACTTCACGCCCGTCACCACCAGTAACGTTCGCATCGTATTCTTCAGTTCGGGACTTATCTGAACGCCCCAGATTATCCTCGCATCTGGATTCATCATCTTGTAGACCTCCTGAAGTGCTCCTTCCGCCTCTTCCACCGTCATGTCATCTCCACCCGTCACGTTTATCAATGCTGACATGGCACCCGATACGTCAACATCGAGTAACGGCGAGCTCAGTGCCTTTCTCACCGATTCTATCGCCTTGTCCTGCCCGTCTGACTCGCCAAATCCTATCATTGCCACACCCCCATCTTTCATCACCGTCCTCACATCTGCGAAGTCGAGGTTCACAAGCCCTGGCTTGGTTATCAGTTCCGTGATACCTTTCACCGCACGCATAAGCACCTCATCCGCGACACGAAAAGCGTCATTCAGCGGCAATCGCGGAACCACTTCCAGCAACTTGTCATTTGGTATCACTATCAGTGTATCAGTACTCTCACGCAGTTTCTCCAGTCCGATCTCGGTATTCTCACGCCTTATGTTGCCTTCTGCACTGAACGGCAGTGTGACCACGCCGATAGTAAGTGCGCCAGCGTCTTTCGCCGCCTGTGCCACTATGGGTGCGGATCCAGTACCGGTGCCGCCACCCAGTCCACAGGTCACAAATACCAGATCTGCATCTTCCACGATGGCTCTAATCTCCGCTTCATTCTCCTTCGCCGCCTCTTCTCCCAGTTTCGGAATGCTGCCGGCACCAAGACCGCGGGTCGTCCTCCGCCCTATCAGTAATTTCTTCTCCACCTTTGAATATAGCAAATGCTGTGCATCGGTATTCAAAGCAAACAATTCAGCGCCGTAAATACCCTCATCCGTCATCCTCTGTATCGTGTTGGTGCCACTACCACCGCAACCTATCACCTTAATTATCGTCTTCGACTTCTCCAGTATAGACTCAAGATCACTGTCCCCGTACATCATTACACCATTACCATCTTCTGTAATCACTTCGCTGCTACCAATTCGGTTCATTTTTTCCACCTTCCTATTATATAGAAATACTTTTTATATACCAGACATGGATGCGGAGGGGGGGAATTTATCCCAAATTTACTG
>JAODGV010000088.1 GCA_025464425.1 Methanosarcinales archaeon
ATGTGGAATGTCCATCCTCACAGACGCTTCTTTAGCAGGTTCTATCTTCGTAGATTGCCAATAGCCTGGTGGTAGCGACTTTCGTGGGTTGGTGAATATCTCGACAACCTCTCCATTCTCTAAATCCACGTATACAATTGCAAAAATCCCAGCAAGTCTTGGATCAGGGTTCACATTTATGCTAACTGCTGGATATGCGTGAAAAGAACTTTTACCCTCGGAGCTGCTCTCCCAGTAGTCAACCCCCTATACTCTGTATCTCATATTCTTCATCGCCTATGATTTCCAGAACTTCTGGGTCATCTAAAGCTATTCTTAACACCTTCTCCTCTTGCTCTTCCCTCAAAGAAGCCAATTTCATATCGAAATTAATGCAACCTCCTTGTGCTTCCTTTTTAACCAAATCCACAGGGACTCCAAGGGTAATTCCCAAAACCCAGGGTAGTTTTTGCTTTTGGGTGAGGACGTAAACCATACACATACCACCACTTTCATTTTCTGCGGAGAGTGGGATTACTCCATATATCTCATATCCCTCGTCCAGCCATTTCTTTACCTCCGGGTCGTTTATAGCCAATTCAATCGCCTCTGACTTCTCCTCTTCTGTTAGTGTTTGCTCATCGGGGTAAGGAGAGATAGCGGGCAGAGGTGGTTGTGCCTCTACTTCATTTGGAGTCGATTTAAAAGCCTCGTCAGATATAAAAACCAAATAGCACACTGCCCCTATGAGGACAATCACTAAAGCTAAACTCACTGCTTCTACTAAACCAAGTCCTTGTATTTGTTTCTTTTTCATCGTATATCCATCCGCATGAATTTTATGTATGCGATGGCAAAGAATACGAACGGCAAGATAACGAGTGCAAAGATGTTCTTCCAGACCTTTTCGAGTGATTCGTGGATGCCCGTTGTGTCGCCTGAGCGGTACCAACTGGTGTAGGTCTCTGAAACATACGGGTCAGTTAGCGATTCAGCGACTTTATCATAATTGCAATACAGGGAGAAGGTCTCAAAAACTTCTCGTATTGCACGTCTTTTCTCCCAGTATGCCTCCCTCTCTTCCTCATATCGCTGCCATTCTTCATTCTTCTCTGGCATTCCTCCTTCCTTAACAGGTACGACATACGCATTTTCATCTACGCCTGATGGCGGTGGTGTTACATATCCATACTTAGGCAGAGCAGGCGGTTCAGGCGGCTCTCCAACTATGCTCTCTGTGACCAGTCCTCCGACTACTGGCATGGCAAACGAGATTGCGAAGAAAATAATGAGTGCATATATTAGCGCTCTCCCGCTATTTTCCGAAATCGTGGATGACATAAGCGCAATTGAGAAGTATGTAAGAAGGCAGAGGATTGTAACCGCTCCGAACAGCACAATCCTTACAAATTCATCAAGATTGGGCACGATGCTGAATATGAGGAGCATTGCAAATAACACGATAAATGCAATTCCTACCGCAAACACAAGCGCTAAAATACCACCCAGCGCTTTTCCGTTGATTATTTCATCGCGATATACCGGATGTGAGAGCAGCGATTTTAACGAACGACTTTCCTTCTCCTTTGTTATTAAATCAAATCCTATCGCAATCGTGAGTATAGCACCGAGCATCGCCATCGGGTAAATCATCATTTGGAATATTAACAATATAGAAGGCTTTTTCGGAATATAATATCCCGGCTCTACACCCATCTCTCCCGTGGTCTGCGATAATCGCTCTTTGTACTTTTCCAGCCTATTTTCGTAGTGCTCTATACCCTCATGCGTGGAATACACTGTGATAATGAGGAACAAAACAAGAATGAGAATGAATTTCTTGCTTGTTATGTGGTCAATGAATTCCTTCCGTGCGACGTTAAACAATCTCTTTGCTTCCATTTCTCTTTTCACCTCCTCCCGTACTTTCTGAACATAAATCCCAGGCACAGAACAACCGCAGCGAGAATCGCAACGCCGTATATCGCAATATTAGACCGCTCTTTAATCTCGATTATGAACTCCTCTTCCTTCTCTACCTGTTCGCTTTTTACCTTCACGCTCAACTTATAATCGCTTGCAACGATGTCCGCAGGCGGCACTGCCAGTATCGTGAATATTCTGCTGTCGCCGGGTTTAAGACTCGCCACTGATTTCGGTCTGACATCTGCACTCCAACCTTCAGACGCACCGACCTCAACACTGATATTTGTAAGCGAGCTGCCATGACCACTGTTTGAGACACCGAGATCAAAAGACACCGTATCTCCTTTATTCACCCTGTATCTATATCTGCTTGAATATACTCGCATATCATAACTGCCCCGGACTTTCAATGTCAGGTTCTCTTCATACTGCCTCGTGGGTGATGCAATGATACTCGTGAAGTTATACTCTCCAGGCTCGACATTATAAGGTGGCACGAACTCTAAATACAGCGTCTTCTCCGAACCCGACTTTATAAATATCACGGAAATCTCTTCCGTGCCCGCTACACTCTCCTTATATCGCGCATACCACCTTTCCGGCAGCCCTTGCAGACTCAATCTATACGTATCATCGCATTTACCCGTGTTTTTTATTTCAAACTCGTATATTGGATTCTGCCCGACCATAACCGTCTTTGTGGGCGACTTCACCACGACTTCCGCAAAGAACAGCTCTTTCTCTATCGGTATAATGCCGAGGTCGGTTCTCCTTCCAATTCTTATCTCCACCCCTCTCTTCTCTACGCTTTTATAACCCGCCTTCTCTATCTCCACCCGGTAGGTCCCTTTTGGTAGTTCTATACTTACTTTACCCTCGGCAGTCGTCATCATCTGCTCTATCAGTGCACCGCCGGTATAATCCTTATATACACCCACAGTCGCACCCTTAACGTTCTCGCCATCCTTATCCACAACGGTAAGCTCAAGCGTCCCTTTCTCGCCCTTGTGTGTCTTCGTTATCTTCACATAAAGCGTAATACGCCCATCACCAATATGCACGTGTATCGGACTCTCGCCAACCTTTGCATCTCCCGGCGTATCCACGACAAATGTCACCGCTTTAGTGCCGCCTTTGGGGAGCAGTACCTTATACACTTCCTTATCATCTTCCTCAAATTTCATCTCCCAATTCTTCGCTTCACGGTATGCCCAGTATCTGAGGTTATAAGTGGCTGTATCACCATGATTCACCAGCGTTAACTCAAAAGTGGCGGTATCTCCCGCTTCTATCTTCTGACCCGGGAAATCGCATCTTATCTCCACCTTTTTATCTATGACCCCCACCTGCGCTGCCGCCAAATAAGGTGCGAGTAGTGAGAATAAGAGCAAAAATAGAGTGGGCAGTACCATCCATCTTGTCATTTTCGTCCTCATCGTATATCCATCCTCATAAATTTCACGTATGCAACAGCAAAGAACACGAGTGGGAAGATTACGAGCGCTAAGATGTTCTTCCAGACTATTCCCAGTGCTTCAGATAGACTCTTCTCTTCACCCGCATCAGGTGGTTCTCCGTACTGAACACCGTATTGGAACCGTTCGAAATGCGGATTGAGCACCACCTGTGTGACTGCCTGGAAATTCTCATTCGGCACGACAACACTGATAGCATCGTGTATTGCCCTTCGCTTCTCCCAGTATGCGTTTGATTCCTCCTCGTATCGTTTCATTTCTTCTTCGCTGACAGGAGTGACAGGAGGGGAGATGATAGCTTCTGATTCATTCTTGTCTGCATTTACTGAACGAATGTGCACATAATGCATACCGGGAAATTCCGGCGGCTCTCCTACCACGCTTGTCTCAACCACATTCGCAAATGTCGGCATGAAGAAAGAGAGTGCGAAGAGGATGATGAGTGCGTAAATAAGTGAGCTACCGCTATCTCTTGAAACTGTGGACATCATCAGTGCGACGGCGAAGTAGGTGATAAGGAACAGAACAGTTACCGTCCCGAATATTATAATCCGTGTGAATTCGTCCATTGTCGGCACGATACTGAACAGGAGTAGCATTGCAAGTGATATGACAATGGCGATGCCGGCAGCGAAGACCAGCGCGAGGATGCCCCCGAGTGCTTTGCCATTGATCACCTCATCGCGGAATACCGGATGTGAGAGCAGTGATTTCAATGAACGACTCTCCTTCTCCCTCGTTATCAAATCGAACCCCATTGCAATAGCGAGTATCCCACCAAGCATCGTTATCTGCCAGCTCATTCTTTGAAATACGAGCAGTATGGAAGGTTTCTGCGGCATCCAGCTCACAGGTACTTCCTTAGTCTGAGATATCTGCTCCTTATACTGCGTCAGTTCCCTGTTATAGTCGCCTACACCCTGATAAACGGCAATTGAAGACACAATAAGGAACAACCCCAATATAATAATGAACTTCCTGCTCGTCAGATGGTCAATGAACTCCTTCCGTGCGACATTAAACAATCCTTTTGCTTCCATCTCTCTTTTTACCTCCTGTAAACAGAGATGAATACGTCTTCAAGCGTCGGCTCTTCCATCCTCATCTCTCTTATCCTTATCCCCTTTTCTAATAGTCCGGACGATATGTAATCCCTTATATCAGATCTGGCTTCAATAACCACCTTTCTCATGGTTTCGTCGTATTCTGCATTTATTATATCACCATGTGTAATCTCTGGCATGGGCTCTATCGTCTCTACGATGATTCGCATATTTTCTACTCCGACACTGCTAAGTTCGGTTTTCAATTCCTCTAACGTCCCTCTTGCAATCAATCTCCCCTTTGAGATAATCCCGATGGTCTTACAGACTTTGCTCACTTCTGATAATATGTGCGAGGATACAAAGATTGTCTTCCCTTCGTCAGATAGTTGCTTTATCAGCTTGCGATACTGAAAAACGCCTTCAGGGTCGAGATTCGCTGTCGGCTCGTCTAAGAACAGCACAGCCGGGTCGTTCAGCAATGCCTGTGCGAGTCCAAGCCGCTGCATCATCCCTCTTGAGTAGCCGCCTACTTTCTGGCTTACACCGTCAAGTTGCACCAGCTCAAGCAACTCTTCTATTCGCTTCTTCCTCTGTCGCGCATCCATCATAGCATAGAACCGTGCGAAGTAATCGAGGTTTTGCTCCGCGGTCATGTTCGGATAGAACCCCACGTTCTCCGGCAGGTATCCGATAATCTCTTTCACTCTTAGTGGATTTCTCGCTACTTCTATATCGTTTATGAAGCACTTGCCTTCGGTGGGTTCGATCAGTCCCACGAGCATCAGTATTGTCGTGCTCTTCCCTGCTCCGTTCGGACCTAAAAACCCGAATATGTCGCCTTCCGCTATCTCTAAATTCAGACTATCCACTGCCTTATTTCCATTATACTCCTTTGTCAGGTTTTCCGTTTTTATCATTTCTTCACTTCCTAAAGAGCGCTACGCCACTTCCCTATCTCACGCTGCCGATACGTTAGCGTTAGAGCACTCCATATATGCCTAGGATGGAACAGCATATAATAGGTTGGTGGAACAGGCGTTCCATAAAATGGAACAAGGTGTTCCGGAAAATGGAAATCGTGTAAATAAGTCTTTTTCCCTTAATAATATGCATCCTTGAGTACCCTCTTCAAGCACTCAATTTTCTTCTTCTTACGCAACTGTTTTTTAATTTTTATGCTTTTCTGCCATCAAACGATATTGGTCGAATTATTCGTATAATAGGTTACCGCCCCACTTGAATGGGTTATCTCCGCTGGTAAACCGAAAATAGTGAGTGCAATAACTGCCACGAACAGTATCGCGAGCACAATCGTGATCACACGCCATTTCCGCTTTATGAAATCTACAAATTGCGTACAATCCATATATGTTCCTCACCTCCTAAAAAATAAAGAATGGTATCATCCCTTCTTAATATATCGCCCCGTCCTGATAAACCTTTCCATCCCTGTCGACCTGAACTTGAGACCATGCATTACGGTCCTCAAATATCGGGTGATGAAACTCTGC
>JAODGV010000089.1:0-3280 GCA_025464425.1 Methanosarcinales archaeon
ACACCCACACCCACACCAACACCAACACCAACACCAACACCAGCGTCTGCATCATCGCCCGCACCACTTTCGCCTGCACCGGTAGAAGAGGAAGGTAACGGTATATTCCGCATAATCATCGTGATTATCGTGGCTGTTGCGGCGGTAGCCGGCGTCTTCATTGCATTAAAGCTGAGAGAGGAACGCATGCTCAGGCGTTATGGCAAATAGAATCAAATGTAAGATGCATAGCGCTAAACGGGTTTCAGGAAATGAAGCTCCTTAAAATATGGAAGGGCACGGAAGAAGGCACGAAGACAGCACGTTATAATTTGAAGAATGCGCTGAAGGAAGTGAAGAGGTTAGAGAAAGCGGAGAAGCTACAGGCGAAAATAGTGCGTAAGAAGCATGCGCAGACAGAGAAGGCGAAGTTGAAAGGTGATGCGGAACTACTGAAGCGAGCGAAATCGGAAGAAGAAGCGGCAATAGCTGCTTTAGAGCGTATAAGAGCGGAAAAAAAGCGCGCTGAATCAGAACTGAAGGCGGCATTAGCCGGGTTAAAAGGTGCCGCTGAGACCGTCACACCCGGTGCTGCCGGGGCAGTACCAGCACCGGAGAATAAGCCAGGAGAGCTACTGATGCAGGAACTGGAGAAGGGTGTGGATTATCTGGAGCTGTATCCGGTCATTGAGCCTTTTGCGTATGTCATGATAACAGCAACTTCTCCGCCAATGTACAAAGTCATCGAGGTGACACTCACGAGGGGCGAGGAGGAGCTGTTGAAGGAGTTAAAAACGCGGTTCTATGAGACGTTAGACGTCCATTTCGCAGATGTGGAGCAGGCAGAGGAGTTTGTGGATAAGAAAGCGCGTGAAATAATTAAGGAGTTCTCACTCGACCGATACCTGAGTCCCGAGAGTATGGACAGGATATTGTATTATGTGAAGAGGGATTTGATAGGCTTTGGTAAGCTTGAACCAATTATGAAGGATCCTATGGCAGAGGACATATCAGCAGACGGACCCGGGATTCCTATATTCGTATATCACCGAATTTACGGCTCGATAGAGACGAACATAATATTTGATGAAGAGGAATTAGACGCGCTAATTTATAAGATGGCGCAACGGGCAGGCAGACATATATCGTTAGCGAAGCCGCTTCTGGATGCCGCTCTGCCCAACAAGGATAGATTGCAATTGAGCATAGGGTCGGAAGTGACGACCCGTGGCTCAACATTTACGATAAGGAAGTTCAAGGAGATACCCATTACGCCAATAGACCTGATAAATTACGGGACGTTCTCACTGGAAATGATCACTTATCTCTGGATGGCAGTGGATAGTGGCGCCAATATTCTTATAGCAGGCGGTACCGCATCGGGTAAGACAACGGTCTTAAATGCACTGGCAATGTTCATACCGCCACAGGCTAAAATAGTATCAATCGAAGATACACGAGAAATAAATTTAATGCATGAGAACTGGGTACCTCTGGTTACGAGAGAGGTGGAGGAAGGTGGATACGGGATAGAGATGTATGATTTGCTCCGAACTGCACTGAGACAGCGCCCGGAATATATACTGGTGGGCGAAGTGAGGGGTAAAGAAGCGCATACGCTCTTTCAGGCGATGGCAACAGGGCACATCACGATGTCAACGATGCATGCGGAATCTGCGGATACAGTGGTGAAGCGACTGACGAAAGAGCCTATTAACGTTCCTCTCATGCTACTTGACAGCCTTGACATAATACCAATCCAGCGGATGATAAAGGTGGAGAACAAACTGATAAGGCGGTGCACGAAGATAATAGAAATAACGGGCGTGGATTTCGAGACGGAATCGCTGATGACGAACGAGCTATTCAGGTGGCGACCTGATGAGTTTGAATTCACGGGCGAATCAAAAGTTTTACTGAAGATAATGGAGCGGCTTGGTAAGAGCGGAGAAGAGCTGTCAGAGGAGTTTATACGGCGTAGACATGTTCTGGAGGGTATGCAAAGGCGGGGCATGAGTGATTTTCGGTCTTTGAATAAGGTTCTATTCGAGTATAATGTGGATCCCGCGGGTACGGAGAAGAAGTTTATGGAAGCGATAAATGAGTAATGAAACTATAAACCTGGATAGGATAGCATTCAGGCTATTTGGCAATTACTTCGCAGTGCGCAGGGCTAAATTCGAGTCACTGCGAGAAGAGCTAATAAAAGCGAAACTATACGTCACGGTGGAGGAATGGCTTGCGAAAGCGCTGTTATATTCTATTATCGCTGCAGTTTGTGTTGCAATTGTGTATCTTGTGCTGAAGTTTATCATAGTTGAGATATTGTTGAACCAGGAGTTTTTATTTGGTACGATGGACGCTGCTCTTATCATAATGGGCGTCTCAATTTCTTTCATCGCCACATATTTCGGGTTTTATACATATCCTAAGATAAAGTCGTGGGAGAGGCGTGGAAAAATAGACCACGCTCTTCCCTATGCTATTGGTTATATCTCATCCATGGCATCCATAGGTGTTATTCCTTACGAGATATTCAAGAAGCTATCAGAGGCGGAGGAGACGTATGGCGAGGTGAGCGTGGAGATGAAGCAGGTGGTGAGGGATGTGAGATTGCTGGGCTATGATCTCCTGACGGCGTTAAATAATCTCGTGACGCTCACACCATCAACGAAGATGAAAGCGTTCCTGCAGGGTGCAATAACAACCGCGCTCTCAGGTGGTGAGATGGGCTCCTACTTCATAAAGATATCAAAGGAGTATATGAAGGATAGGCGGCAGGAGTATGAATCTTTTATTGAAACACTGGGCTTGTATGCGGAATTTTACGTTGTGGGACTGGTGGTTGCACCGTTACTGCTTGTGCTGGTGCTTTCGATAATGTGCTTCCTCGGTGGTGCTTCTATGGAGTTACTCGCCGCGATTGTTTATATACTCATTCCGCTCAGTACTGCGGGTTTTATCGTTCTCCTCGGGCTGGTGAGCATGGAGTAAAAATTGTGGCTAACCTTTATCCCCTTCCCGTACCATATCGCGCGCATCCCTCTTCACGGTTATCGGTATAACCCCCTTCTCAAATTCCTCCATCGCGATATCTATGGGGTCTATCCTGTCAGTATTGATGAGCACCGGCGCTCCTGCCGCTATCTGGAGTGCCCTTGCACCTATTATACGTGCTTTCTCATATTTCGTATATTTCTCACCCGGCAATTGGATCACCGTAATATGGGGTTGCTGAGATTTGAACTCAGGTCTCGGCGTCCCGAACGCCGAAGGATAGTCCAAGCTACCCTACAACCCC
>JAODGV010000089.1:3474-3879 GCA_025464425.1 Methanosarcinales archaeon
TAACGATACGATTTCTGCCTGTGCGCCCTTGCACCCTTTTGACCCGCCTTCTTCGGCTCCTTCTGCCGCACATCACTGACCAGCAGTGTCCGGTCATAATTCAGATACGCTTCCTTCAACTTCTCACTGCATGTCCAGTCCACCAGCCCACGTGCAATGGCAGTACGTGTGGCTTCTGCCTGACCCATAAAACCACCACCGCGCACATTCACCTCTATCTCTATATTCTCCAGCTCCGGCGCAACCTCAGGTAGCTGCGAGGCGATGAACAGCGGCTCGGAAATCTTCGCACGTACCACCTCAGGCTCGATTATCTCCAGCGGCTTCTTGTTTATCCTCACAACACTGTTACCCTCCTTTATCGTCACCCGCGCTACCGCTCTCTTCCTCTTACCTACCTGATTC
>JAODGV010000007.1 GCA_025464425.1 Methanosarcinales archaeon
CTTCATGGTTTCGGAACTACTGCGCATTTTTCAAAACTGCCGGAGAAGATAACGAGAATATACCGGCGGTTCACCACACGTTAGCCTTTACCAGCTCACGCCTGCTGCATCTGCCTCAACTGCGCCTTCACCCTCGCCCTCGCTTCATCGAGTGAGAACGAGAAATCGTCCACTATTTCACCGCCTATTATCATTGGCTTCAATAAAGGCTCTATATCCACATCCACCGGTGGCTCTTCCTTCGCGAGCGCTATTATGTCTTTATCCTCTCCTATCTCGCCTTTACGCCGATACACCTGCTTCTTACCACCACGCTTACCTCGCTTCGCACAGGGCGAACCTTCTTTTTCCACTATATCAAGTGCGAAATCTATACATCTCGCATTCGCAACGCTCGTACCTACACCAAACCCCGCTACTATATCCCTCAATGCGAGCACTTCCGCCTCATCTATACCACCACTCACGAATATACCCACGTTCTTATAACCACGGATATCCAGTTCCCACCTGACTTCCTCTATTATCTGCCGGAAATCGCCACGGCGTGAAGATGGCGTATCCAGCCTTACCGCAAACAGAGCATCGTCGAGTGTGTTCGCCGCCGCTATCGCCTCCTCCTTCTCATCGCAATACGTATCACAGAGGCATATCCGTGGCACTTCACGTGCGATTACTTCGTCAAACGCGCTCCATGCCGCTTCCTGCTCACCAAAGCATATAATTAATGAATGGGGCATGGTACCCGCTGCGGTTATTCCTATTCGCTCAGCACCGGCAACACAACTCACTCCATCCATCCCGCCGAGGTATGCACAGCGTTCGATCATCGCTGATATCGCCGGATGCTGACGCCTGGTGCCGAAGGATATAACGGGCACGTCGCCCGCAAGCAGTTTTATACGCGCTGCCTTCGTCGCTATACCAGATTCATGGCAGAGGAACCCGAGAATAGCCGTCTCGTAACGTGCAAACTCCAGATAACGTCCCTCTATCTGCAATACAGGCTCATATGGATAGAATATCGTGCCTTCTGGCATTGCATACACATCCACAGCCCTGCCTTCCAGTAGATGTGCTACATCCTCCAGACCCGCCAGTACAGCCCAGCCGCTTCTCGTTGTGCTCACCTCAGCAACAACCTCAGGATTCACACCTTTTGCGGTCAATACCTCCTCAGCTCTGAGGAAGTACACATCTGTCGTTTTCCCCGCCAGTATCTCCTCTTCCGATGCCATACAGAATTTCATTCCTATCCCTCCTCACTATTGCTGCTGTATCTGTACACCTTTCACACCCTTTAGCTGTCCTATCTCTTCTATCACCCAGCCGGGTATCTTCTTATCGGTGATTATCGTGAGTTTCGGGTCATCCACCAGATATGGGTCATCACTCACCGCCTGCCGTATAGATATGCCACTTTTCGCTATTACGGTCGCCACAGCGCCCAGTATGCCCCGCGCTCGCGCGTCCTCAGGATGGATAATAACAACACTGAGTCCAAGCAGGGGTGCAACATCCGCCAGAAAAGCGATGGAGCGCATATTACCGAATATCCTCATCAAATCAGAATCGTCCAGTATCCTCTTTACTGCCATATCTACCACCCTCCTGTCCACACCCACCTTCTTCGCTATCTGTGTTCGCGGTATCTCAACACCACCCGCGGTTATCTTCCCGTCCGCGGTTACCTGAAAGCCCATCGCAAGTAACAGCTCGACCACCCTCTTCTGTGATGGCAGACCACTGAATTTATCCACCACCTCTTTCCACATCGCTTACCGGTATCCTCGTCTCAATAGTTCCTCCCTCAGTTCGTCCAGTTTCTTTACCGCACCACCAAGTTTATCCCGCACCTCTTCCTCCACCGACCGCATACTCACACGTAAGGATCGCTCATGCTCCTTCACTTCCGTCTCTAACGCTCTCAATCGCTCGTTTAGACTCAGGAGTAACGCAGCTATCATGCCTATCAGGAATACTGCTGATATGGCAATCACAAAATCGCCTGGTGCGTATGCATAGACCAGCTTATAGACCAGTACAAAGCCCGAGAATACCATTATCAACGAGAATACAAGGTCCCGTACGTCCATTTACAACACCTTAAAAATATTGGATGTGTTTGTATTTAAACCTGAGTGATGATGTGTAAGGGCATAATCATTCTGGCGGGTGGAAAGAGCCGTAGATTTCAATCTAACGACAAGTGCATCTCTCTCACCATTGACAGCCTGCCTCTATTACAGTATGTCATCAATCGAGTAATATGCGTAGCGGACGAGCTGATCGTGGCTGCGGGTAACCGTAGCCAGGGTATGGAGATAAGGAACAGGATAAGCGGTGAATTTGATATCGTATTGGACAGTTTAAGCGATTCTGGACCCTTAGCCGGTTTTCTTTCCGGTCTGGGGCATGCCTCCTGCGATTTATGTCTCATCATCGGCTGTGATATGCCATTTATAAACACGGAGGTCGTTGAATACCTGTTCGGACTGTTATCAGATTCAGACTACGACGCCGCTGTACCACGCTGGGCGAATGGAATGCTGGAGCCGCTCCATGCGGTTTATCGAAGAGAGCCGACACTGGCTGCGATAAGGACCGCGGTGAATGAGCGAAAGAATATGCGGATATCAAATATTATTGCACGGTTGAAGGTCTGTTTCGTGCCGGTAGCGAGGATAAAGGCTATTGACCCCGATCTGAAGACATTTACGAACATAAACACGCCTGCGGATATCATAACTGCGCGTAAAAAAGCATAAATTTATTATGGTGTTAAAGGGTCTCGGATTTATAGGATGAAAGAAGAGTTACTTCAAATAGCACGAATATGTTATCAGTGCGGTGAATGCACGGGTGCATGCCCGCTGCGGCGTGTATCAAGATTCAACCCGCGTGAGATAATACATGAACTCGCCACCGATAAGGGCAGCGGTGCCGGCTGGGAATGCCTGCTGTGTGAAAATTGTTATTTTGTATGTCCGCAAGGTGTTGACATCCCGTCATTGATACTGGATCTGAGGGGTAATAACCCGGCACGTGAAGATATTATAGCACATAGCGTACTATCCCGGATAGCGTATTTCATGGCTCGCTCTGATAAGGGTGTACCGGTGGATTTTTGTGGTGAGACCGATGAAGATAGCGATTATGGCTATTTCCCGGGGTGTCTGGGCTACCTCGATCTGTTCATGGATGTCGGTGTGAACTTCCATGAGATTGGTGATTACGCACTACTATTACTGAACAAAATGAATTTGAAGCCCAGACTGGTGAGTCTGAAATGCTGCGGGCACGACGTGCTGTTTCAGGGTAACTCCGAGCTTTTCCAGCAATTTGCATCTTATAATGAGCGTAAGATACGCGAACTGGGCATAAAGAAGCTCATAGTCAGCTGTGCGGAGTGTTACTCCACTTTCAAACGGTATTATAAGCTGGGGGGTGTCGAGGTGATACACATAGCGGAGCTGCTAAGTGAAGGATTGCCGGAATCTAAACACGCACAGCTCCGGGTCGCCTATCATGACCCATGCGCGTTTAAGCGGGTACAGTTGTATGATGCGCCACGTGATGCGCTGAAGAAATCGGGCATCACGCTCGTGGAACTTGCGCATTCGCGCAGTAACGCGCTATGTTGTGGCATAAGCGGGATGATGAACTGCAATGACCGAAGCAAGGCGTTAAGAGCTTTCAGATTGGATGAAGCGAAAGCACGGGACATTGATGTCCTGATAACCACATGCCCGAAATGCCTGTTACATTTCAATTGCCTCAAGCATGAGCACACACACGAGTATAAATTCGAGATAATGGACCTTGTGGTATTCCTGGGCAGGCTGGCAGAAGGGCGATTGTAAATGAGGGAGAGGGGAAAAAATAGTCTACTCACTTTCGCCTCTTATGAACTGCTCAAGCAGTTCCCTCGCCACATCGTCCGGGTACTGCATCGGTGGATGCTTCATTGTGTATGCCGAGACCTCAATCAGAGGTCCAGCAATCCCTCTATCCAGCGCGAGCTTGCATACCCTTATCGCGTCTATTGTGCTACCACCACTGTTCGGCGAGTCTTCTACCGATAACCTGAGCTCAAGGTCTATGGGTATATCACCGAAGATCCTGCCCTCCATTCTCAAAAAGCATATCTTGTTGTCTCGCTGCCATGGTACGTAGTCAGAAGGACCGATATGGATGTCATCGGGCATCAATGGCTCCGTAAGAACCGACTGAACAGCTTCTGTCTTCGAGATTCGCTTGGATTTCAGCCGTTCACGGTTCAGCATATTCAGGAAGTCGGTATTACCGCCGGTATTTAGCTGGTATGTCCGGTCTAATTTGCAGCCACGGTCTGAGAATAGTTTCGCAAGCGTTCGGTGTACGATTGTAGCACCTATCTGGGATTTCACATCGTCACCGACCACCGGCAAATTCCGCTCCTCAAAACGTCTGCCCCACCATGGATCAGAGGCGATGAAGACCGGCATGCAGTTCACGAATGCCACACCCGCTTCAAGCGCGGCATTTGCATAGAACCTCGTCGCCTCTTCCGAACCGACGGGCATGTAATTCACGAGTATCTCCGCTCCACTGTCCTGCAATACCTTCACCACATCACATGGCTCCGCATCCGCGACAAGAAAAGTCTTATCTGACGGGTATTTATGCATGTGTGGCGCAACACCGTCCAGTACCGGACCCATCTTCACTTCCACACCATAATATGGCACGCGGGAGAAGATGGTGGTGCAATTGGGCTCTGCGAATATCGCCTCACTGACGTCTCGCCCCACTTTTCGCTTATCCACGTCAAAAGCGGCAACAACCTCTATATCACCGGGTCTGTAGCCGTTGATCTCGTAGTGCATCAATCCAATGCACGCCTTCGCATCAACGTGTTTATAATACTCTATGCCCTGTATCAGAGAACTTGCACAGTTCCCGACACCTGCAATAGCTAATTTTATCTTTCCCACTCTCTTATCACCTCCTTATTCTCTTGAGTAAAAACGTAATATAATATAGGTATATACTGCTATATAAATATATCCTCACCGTGGGAGAAGAAGCACATCCACCGGTGATCTTCTGCCTTATGGTCTCAATTCCTCATTCAGTCGTCATTGATGAACGATTTCACGGAGTGGTACGCATTCTATCATTTCCATGCCCTCTTCATGCTCTCTTTCCACCCGCCTTGCTGCCACGACCTTATATTTACGCTGTGCTCTGCTACCTTTTCGGATTAATATGCCTTCAGAATGCATACTCGCGAGATAGGTTGATAAAGTACTCAGGCGAATACTCACACCATATACCTCCTCATATATTCGCTTCAACTCTGAAGAGGTGAACCAATCCCTGGGTGCTTTGCTATCATAACGCAGGAAAGCTTCCAGTCTGCCCTTTATTGTGAGGTCTTCGCTATTGATATCATAGGGATCAACGGAAGGAGAGGGTATATGTTCCTCTAAGAACCGCAATATACTCTTTATTGTGGCAGATTTAAATCCCTCGCTCATCAAATCACCCTCACGTTCCATAGAGGTCTTCACTCCATCCTCGTCCATTACCTCCACTCGAACCTTAAATCTCATTTCGCTGTTCACGTGTTCAGTGAATGTATGAATGATACTTCAAAGGTATATATAAAAGGTATGGTACATGGGGTGCGGAGACCCGCATTTCCACTGGAGTGAATATAAGAATAGAATGAATGGAGAATAGCAAAATTTTACATTGATTTGAATAAATTAAAAAGAGGAGAATGCGAACCGGAGGGCTGAGGATTGACTGAGAAGAAGGACTATTATGAGATCCTGGGGGTTGATCGGAATGCATCTGAGGAGGAGATAAAGCGCGCGTATCGCAGATTGGCGAAGAAGTACCATCCAGACCTGAATAAGAACGATAAGGTTGCGGAAGAGCGATTTAAGGAGATATCAGAGGCGTATGAAGTACTCTCTGACCCGGATAAGCGTGCGAACTACGACCGATTCGGGCATGCGGGCGTTGATTTCGGTCCCGGCGGATTCGACTGGTCTAAGTTCACGCGGTACAGTGATATAGAGGACATCTTCGGTGACTTATTTAAAGACCTGTTCGGGTTTGGTTTCGGCAGAGGTGGTCGTGGCGGCTTATTTGATGATTTTTTCCGTACCGCGGGAGAGAGGTATCCCGAGCGGGGCAGGGATATAGTTTATGAGCTGGAGATAGAGCTCGAAGAAGCGGCAAAAGGCATCGAGAAGGAGATAGAAGTGAGAAAGGACGAGATCTGTCACGACTGTAAAGGTACCGGCGCTTCTGGTGGTGGCTTGAAGACCTGCCCGGCATGTGGCGGTACCGGTCAGCTAAAGCGGATACAGCGGCAGGGGTTTGCCCAGTTCGTATCCATCACTACCTGCCCGCAATGCAGAGGCAGGGGCAAAGTGATTGAGAATCCATGCACTACCTGCAATGGAATGGGCAAGGTAGGAGTGAAGAGGCGCCTGTCTGTGCGAATACCGCCCGGGGTAGATACCGGTAGCAGATTACGGATACCGGGCGAAGGTGAAGCGGGGGAATGGGGCGGTCCACCCGGGGATTTATACCTGATCATACGTGTAAAAGAGCATGAAATATTCAGACGAGAAGGTAGAGACCTGTATTGTGATGTGCCGGTACGGTTTGCGCAGGTGGCTCTGGGCGATGAAGTTGAGGTGCCGACAATATATGGCGATAAAGTGAAGCTCAGGATACCCCCGGGCACGCAGTCGGGTACTACTTTTCGATTCAGAAACCTGGGCATGCCGGATTTGAAAGGGCATGGACGTGGCAGCCTGATGGTACGGGTGAACGTGGTGACACCGAAGAAGCTGAGCAAGAGGCAGAAAGAATTGCTGCGGGAATTTGATAGGGAGGAGGAACACAGCACAAGGAACAGTTATCATCAACCTTTCTGGCGCAGGAGAAAAATTTGAAATGATAGAATTTATATGTGCAGGAATTGATTGAATAATAAGAGATGCGAGGGTGCACTCATGAAAGGACCGATAAGGACACCAATTCTCTCCGTACTGGGACACATAGACCACGGGAAGACCACGTTACTGGACAGTATCAGGGGTACGGCAGTAGCAGCGAAGGAAGCGGGCGGTGTAACACAGCATATAGGTGCTACGGAGATACCGATAGATGTAATAAAGAAGATCTGTGAACCTTTGAAGCGGGATTGGACCGGGATTGTGGTCCCCGGATTGCTGTTCATTGATACACCGGGGCATTACGCATTTGCTTCTTTGAGGAAGCGCGGCAGCGCTCTGGCGGATGTCGCGGTGCTCGTGGTGGATGTGATGGAAGGTTTTCAACCTCAGACTTACGAATCATTGAGCATTTTAAGGTTATTGAAGACGCCTTTTGTGGTTGCTCTGAATAAGATAGACCGGATAAAGGGCTGGCAGTCATCTCGTAAACCTTTCATACTGAATTACAGGACACAGCCTGAGTTCGCAACACGTGAGCTGGATACGAGGATATACGAGATAGTGGGGGATTTATACGATAAAGGCTTCTCCGCGGACCGGTATGACCGCATCAGCGACTTCTCGAGGACGGTGAGTATAGTGCCTGTGAGTGCGAAGACGGGCGAAGGAGTGGCAGATCTGCTGCTCGTCCTTATAGGACTGGCGCAGAAGTATTTTGAACGCAGTCTACGATTGCACCTCGCGGGTCCGGGTGTGGGCACGATACTGGAGAAGAAGGAGGAGAAGGGGCTCGGTACCACGCTCGACCTCATACTCTATGATGGCACACTGAGTACAGGCGATACGATAGTGGTGGGCAGTGCGATGGGCGAGCCGATAGTGACGAAGGTGCGGGCTTTGCTGAAGCCGCGAGCGCTTCAGGAGATAAGAGTGGAGCACAGATTCAGGCGAGTGAAGACCGTATGTGCCGCAGCGGGTGTGAAGATAGTGGCACCCGGTATAGAGGCTGCCCTGCCCGGTGCTCGTGTACGTGCGGTTCTACCCGATGAGGATTTACATCGTGTTATAGAGGAGATGAAGACGGAGATAGAGGAGATGAAGCTGAGCACCGTGGCAGAGGGTATAATTATAAAAGCAGACACGATGGGCTCTCTGGAAGCGCTCGCAGTTGAGCTGCGGAATGCGAAGATGGAGCATATAAAGAAGGCGGAAGTGGGTAATATCTCAAAGCGTGACGTTGTGGATGCCACAACAGTCAGGGATCGCTATTTGCGTGTCATTCTCGGGTTCAATGTTGATGTTCGATCGGATGCGGAGGAATTGGCTATGCAGAATGATATTCCAATCTTCGTGAATAATGTCATTTACAGGGTGATAGAGGACTATAAGGACTGGATAAAGAGGGAGAAGGAGCGTGAGAGGCTGGAGAAGCTGGAGAAGCTACCAACACCGGCAAAGATGAAGATACTGCCCGGGTGCGTGTTCAGGCAGAGCAAGCCTGCTATATTTGGTATCGAGGTGCTCTGTGGTAAGATAAAGACGGGAGTGGAACTGATAACAGCAGATGGTCGTAAGATAGGCAGTATAAATGAGATACAGAGCAGGGGCGAGAGCATATCGAGTGCGGAAGAGGGTATGCAGGTAGCGATATCAATGAAGAAGCCCATCTTCGGACGGCATATAAAAGAGAACGATATTTTATATGTGGATATAAAAGAAGAAGATGAAGCGAACCTGCGGGGCTTACTTGAGCCCGCGGAAGAAGAGCTACTGGAGGAATTGCATGAGTTAAAGAGGAGGTGTAAAGATGCAGGTAGTGATCAGTGATAAGAGCGGGAAGAGTTACAAGCTGGAAGGTAAGGATGCAGAGGTGAGTGCTTTATTTGTGGGCAAGAAGATAGGCGAGGTCGTGGATGGTGACCTCATCGGGCTGAGTGGCTACATGCTGGAGATACGTGGCGGGTCAGACCGGGATGGTGTGCCAATGCGTGCAGATGTACCGGGTACGGGGAGGAAACGGATTCTTATAGCGTCACCACCGGGTTATAGACCACGGGAGAAGGGTAAGAGACGGCGTAAGTACGTACGTGGTAACGAAATATCGCCCGATATAGTCCAGATAAACGTGAAGGTGAGGATGTATGGTCACCAGCCACTGGATAAGATATTTGGCAGGGCGGAAGAAGGTACGAGTTCCTGACTCTTCTATGAGTAAATGTAATTTGAGATTTCCAACGTCAATTTTGCAATTTATTCCCGGAATGACTATAATTCTTCAGCGGCTGACCTTTCTAACCCATAAGGGTAACATTTATTATCCAAAAGCATACCTTTTTATGATCATATGATGAACTTTACTTCCGGTGATGCAAAGATGACCTGCGCGAAACGCGCCGAAGGCGGGCAGCGCAATGTAAACAGACATCGGAGGAAATAAGAAGTCAGGAGGTGAGACCATGAAGAAGGGATTGGTTATTATCACTGTGATAGCAGTGATTTCCACGATGGCGCCGGCGGCGATGGCGTCTGACTGGCAGCAGTTCCAGCATGATGTGATGAACAGCGGTGTGACGGGCGATAGCGGACCGGTGAATCCAGAGCTCGCGTGGCGCAAATACACACAAACCGGTAACTTTTATGGGATAGACACCACACCGATCGTGGTGGGCGATTATGTCTACGTGATTGCGACGTCAAAGTTGTTCAAATTCAATAAATCGAACGGTGAAGAGGTATGGAACGTGACGATTGATTCCACACCGTATTTCCAGCTGTCTGTCCCCGCGTACGGCAATAACACAATATTCGTTGCGAACAGTCACGGTGAGTTATACGCTATTAACGCATCCACGGGTAGCAACCGGTGGTCACCTGTAACGGTCTGCGATGGACAGCTGAACACGCCTGTGGTATATTACAAATCTGGGGATGAGACACAGGGTAGAATATTCTTCGGCGACTGGAACGGACCTAAGAAGTATTACTGCTACCGGGAGGACGGCACGGAATGCTGGAACCGCACATCAACGAGCGGCGGCGGATACTACTGGGCAGGTGCTGCGGTGATTGGTGACTATCTCGTGTATGGTGACGATGCAGGTAATCTGACATCCGTGTACTGGTGCAATGGCACGACTGCGGACGAGATAAATGTATCTGAGGTGTTCGGCGTTGATGTGCGGGAGATTCGGTCTTCGGTCACGTGGAACGATAATTATGGGCGCATATACTTCGCATCCAAAGGCGGATACTGCTACGCTATCGGATTTGATAAGAGCACTGGAGAATTCAATACAACGAATAAGTGGAGACATTACATCGGGTATTCCACATCCACACCTGCAGTTTACGATGGAAGGGTGTATGTCGGGCAGGGTGGCTTCGGCAACGTTGGCAAGTTGTATTGTCTGGATGAATCGGACGGCAGTGAAATATGGAGCTTCACGCCAAACGGCGGTGTGCAGTCCTCACCGGTGATTTCCACAGCGAATGGCACGTTATACTTCACCACGAACTGCGAAGACGGCAGAGTATACTGCCTTTATCTCAACGGCACGGAGGCATGGCATTTTGAGAACTACGAGAACGGCACGAGTGGAGGATACACGCTTCAGGGTGTTGCACTCTCCGATGGCATGGTGTTCTTCGGCAACGATGGCGGCTACCTGTATGCAATCATGGAGAAGCCCGGAGCGCCATCAAAACCCGACCTCACACTCACTGCGATTGAGTGCGCCACAATATACAATGGCACGTATAACATCATTCACGCAACGGTCAGGAATGCAGGAGACAGGTCTGCCGGGCAGTTTAGTGTATCGCTTGGTGTGAACGGCAACATCGTGGAGAACAGAACGGTTAATGAGCTTGGTGCAGGCGAAGCAACAGACGTGAAATTCCTGTGGATACCGAATGCGACTGGCACATACATACTGAATGTTACCGCGGATATAGACAATACAGTGGATGAATGGGATGAGACGAACAACTCAATCTCGAAGAGCGTGACTGTGCAGGAGATTCCGTCAGAATCTGACCTCGTGGTGCGTGAGGTTTACAGTGGCGACCTTCTCAACGGCACTGAAAACGAGGTGTTCGCAGTGATTGAGAACAGAGGTGCAGACGCTGCGGGATTCAACGTATCGCTCAGCGTGGACGGCGCAGCAGTTGATAAGGTGTTCGTGCCTATGCTACGGTTCAGAGACTCGCAACTCGTGACTTTCGAGTGGACACCGGGTTCAACCGGAGCAGTGACGCTGAATGTCTCAATAGAGAACGGCGGCGGTTTCAAAACGCAGACCGTAAATGTAGCGCTTCCCACGACCGTAACGGTCAGCAGTGGTGGCAGCATTCAGAGCGAAGTGAACAGCGCATCAAACAACACCATAATCCTCGTTGAACCCGGAGTATATGAGGAGCAGGTGATAATTCCCGCAAGCAAATCAGGCATAAGGCTGATTGCAAATGGTAGCAATGTGGTGATTGCCAGCGATACTGGTGATGTCGTCACGATTGAAGGTGCAAACATCTATGTGCGTGGGTTTGACATAATGAGTGGCTGGGACGGCTCGGTTTATCCAAATTTCCCGGGTGCGGGCATCAACATCTCTTCAGACTGGAATGTCATTGAGAACAATTACATTTACAACACCTCATGCGGCATCAAACTCTACGGCTCGCATAATATCGTACGATGCAATGAAATAGGCAACAGCACAGCAGGCAGAGCATGCCTTAACCTCATGGCTATCGCAGGCGACTGCAACATGGTTCGGAAGAACAGGTTTGATGGCGATACCGGCTACGGATTCGTGCTTGGCGGTGTGTTCACATCAACAGGCATACATGAAACAGAAGCGAGCAACAACACGATACGAGATAACAACTTCACGGTGAAGAGCGCTGGAAGCTGGAGTGCAGGAGCAGTGAAGTTCGGCGGTGACCCGAATCTGGTGTTCAATAACGTTATTAACGACATGGATGCGAGTAAAATCGTGCCCGGCAGGTTGAACTGGTATTTCGTGGATAGAGTAGGGGTGGAGAATCCGAAATGCGGTAACATCGTGCATGGACCTTACTACGGCGGTAATTACTGGCTCAATTACTCAGGAAGCGACAGCGATAACGACCTGCTCGGTGACACGTTACTGCCACATCTTGGATACGATAAGCATCCGCTGATAAAGGCGAAGTGCGGTGATGTGGATTGCAGTGGTTCAATAGCATATGTTGACGTCTTCAAGCTGAAAAAGCATTACAAAACACAAGGAGCTTACCAACTTGCTTCAGAATGGGCTGGAGACGTTGACTGCAGTGGTTCAATAGTATATGTTGACGTCTTCAAGCTGAAAAAGCACTACTCCGATCCAAGCTATGCGCTGCACTGCTGTACTTGCACTGGCTGTGAAGGCTAAGTAGATGCCGCATAACAAAAACAAGTAAAAAATCCCCTCTTTTCTTTTTTGAGAGGGGCAGAATAGAGGAGCTTAAGATAGAAATGAGAGAAGAAGAGAAGGAAAACAGGAAAGTTTGGGTATGTTTAGCGGAGAAAAATAAAAATAGGAGGTGAGTAAGGGAAAAATGAACAAAACGGTATATGAAGCAGGAATATTAGTGGTAGTGTTCGCAGTGTTTGCGGTATCTTCGGCAGTAGCACTTCCTATTCCACCTGGAAAGGTCGTAATTGTGTGGTTTGAACCGGACCCGAGCATTGCCCTGCCTGGTGAGAATATAACAGTGCAAATGTGGATGAACACAAGCGTTGATCTGGGAGGTTGGGCTGACGGGAAACTTTACTTCGATCCTGAGGTCGTTAACATAACAGAGGCTGACTTCACAGGCGCTGCTTTTCCAGACGAAACAGTGTGGTCACATTGGGGCAATTATGTAAGAATTGCAGGTATGGATGAGAATCTATGCGAGCAGACACATGGAGAACTTTTGATGGTCACTCTTACACTCCACGCCAAAAGTCCGGGAACTTCACAGCTATATCATGACCCTGATTGGACAGAGATGTTTGATTGTGATGGAAATTATGTGCCAACCGAATGGGTGCATGGGAACTTCACATGCTTAGCACCACCGGAGACTTTCAGCAAATCTCTTGTTAAGGGCTGGAACCTGATTTCGCTGCCACTGACCAACGATACAGACATGACAGTAGCGAACATAATGAGCTCTGTGAACGGTTCATACGATGCACTATACAGATACGATGCATCAACCAAGAAATGGGTTGCACTTGGCAGCGACGACACAATGGAGAACGGCGTGGGATACTTCATTCACATGACTGAAGATGCGACATGGACATACAGCGGCAGTGCATTCACTTCAATGAGCATCTCGCTTGAGCAAGGCTTGAACATGATCGGCTGGCTGAACTGCTCGAAGCCGATAAATCAGACAGGTCTGGACGACCCTGCGAAGGTGCGATACATAGCGAGATGGAATGCGACGTCACATAAATTTGAAGTCTATGTGCCGGGTGCACCTTCGGTGTTCAACGATTTCGATACACTGGAACGCGGTGTTGGCTACTTCGTGGCTGCCAAAACGGACTTCACACTGACTGAGAGCTGCACATGAGCGAGCAGAGAGAGTAAATAATCAAAAACCCGTAATTTTTTCCCTTTTTATTTTTTTCTTTTTTCGGGATAAAAGACCAATGTGAGAATAAGAAGAGTCCGTGATGTGGCAGAGCCACACACTGCGCTAAGAGAAAAAAATACTCCTGAAGGAGGAAAGTAAGCGAACATGTTCATTTATATATAAATGATGTTCTAATTATAGAGAGGAGGGAAAGCCGGAAAAATGGGAGAGAATAATAAGGCTCTGCTGGTTCCCATAGCGCTTGCTTTAATCCTTATCATCAGCACGATAG
>JAODGV010000090.1 GCA_025464425.1 Methanosarcinales archaeon
TCAAGAACAGGTTAAAGTAAAAAAAGTGGAATAAAATGATGGACTGGTATGGCTGGAACGGCAGGATACTCACAATTAATCTGTCTGACGGTGAAATAGAGTGTTTTAAACCCGATTCGCACCTCATGCACGATTTCATTGGTGGTCGCGGGCTCGGTGCATGGCTGGTTTACGATAACGGGCACGTGGATGCACTATCGCCCGATAACATAATGGTATTCGCAGCGGGACCGCTAACCGGCACACGTGCACCCGCTTCAGGCAGGATCTCTCTATCCACGAAATCGCCACTCACCGGCACGATATTTGACTCCAACTGCGGTGGCTTCCTCGGTTCTGAACTGAAGAGAGCGGGCTATGATGCCGTTATCATTCGCGGTAAGGCACCCGACCCGGTATTTATTGAGATAGAAGATGAGCATGTGGACGTGAGACCGGCAACTGAGTTGATGGGCAGGAACACAAAAGAGACGACACGGGTATTGAAGCACAAAGGCAGGGTTGCATGCATCGGTAGAGCGGGCGAGAAGCAGGTTCTAATCGCGGCTGTAATCTCCGAAGGTGTTCATGCATTTGGACGCGGCGGCACTGGTGCGGTAATGGGTTCAAAGAACCTCAAGGCGATCGTGGTACGGGGTACAGGAGAAGTGCCCGTATACGACCACGAGGAATTTGAAAAGCAAAGGAGCACAATCAATCGGCTTCTTGTTGCATCACCAACGATAAACAAAGGGCTATCGGTTTTCGGCACTCCATTCCTCATGAAGATAACGAGCTGGATGCGTGTCCTCCCGGTCTCAAATTTCAGCAAATCGGAACCTGAATTCACGCTTGATTCGCTATTCGCGAGCGCTATAAACGAGCGTTACAGACCGGGCAGGCGGGCGTGTCATTCATGCCCGATAGCATGCAAGAGGGTTGCTGAGAATGGTACTGAACTGCCTGAATACGAAACCCTGGGTCTGATGAGCACGAACATAGGCAACAGTAGCTATGAAGCGATAGTAGAGGCGAACCAGCTCTGTAACGATTACGGTCTTGACACAATCTCAGTAGCGGGAGTTATAGGCTGTTATGCAGCCATAAGGGGTAAATGCGTTAATGATACCGAACTCGTGGAACTCGTACGCCGGATAGGTGAAAAAGATGGCGTTGGCGCTCTCTTAGGTATGGGAGTGAGACACTATGCAAACTCCACAGGCTGTCCTGAACAGGCGATGCATGTGAAAGGGCTTCAACTGCCCGCTTATGACCCGCGTGGCGTTAAGGGTCTGGGGTTCAGCTATGCCACATCCAATCGCGGCGGCTGTCATACGCGTGCATATCTCGTCGCTCCTGAGATATTGCGTAAGCCCAAGGCGATAGACCCATACACGCTCAATGGCAAAGCCGGGCATACGAAGATATTTCAGGACAGGTTCGCTGCTGTTGATTCTCTCATAGTATGCAAATTCGCATTCTTCGGCGCGGGCGAGGAGGAGTATGCGAACATATTGAGTGCGGCTACCGGCGTGGAGTATACCTCAGAGGACTTTATGCGTGCTGGCGAGCGGATATGGACTGTTGAGCGTTTATATAACCTGAGGGAGGGCTTTGGCAGAGCGGATGACACACTACCCGCACGGTTCTTCAACAGCCCGGTTGAGGGGCGTGTGATAGACCGAGAGGAGTTTCAGAATACGCTTGAGGAGTATTATCGTATGCGTGGCTGGGATGAGTATGGAATACCAACAGAGCGGCTGTTAAAGGAGTTGAAACTACATGAATATGTCAAGGATAGAGGCATATGAGCTCGTGCATCTGGTGGATAGCGAGGGCAGGCGATACCAGATACTGTTGAGCCCTGGTTCTGATTTCTCATTCACACGCGGTAAAATAGCACATGATGACGTTATCGGACTGGAAGAGGGCGGTACAGTAACTTCTTCGCTCGGTGAACGGCTCATCGTGCTCCGTCCCACAATGAGCGAGTACATAGCGAAGATGAAGAAAGGCTCGCAGATTGTGTATCCGAAGGATATAGCGGCAATAATTATGCTCGCGGACATCTTCCCGGGAGCGAGGGTATTAGAAGCGGGGACGGGCTCCGGAGCACTCACAATAGCACTGTTACGTGCGGTTGGCGGATCCGGTATGGTGGTATCATATGAAAGGCGTGCGGAATTCCAGTCGATTGCGGAACGTAACATAGAACGCTTCTTCCACGATGTTAAATCAGCAGGTCGGTATGGCAGGCTGATATTGAAGCGAGGAGATGTGTACGAGGGTATAGAAGAGCGAGAACTGGACAGGGTGATATTAGACCTTCCTGAGCCATGGCGTGCTCTCCGTTCGGTGGAGCTTGCACTGAGACCCGGCGGAATATTGCTCTGTTATAATCCTACCGTGCTGCAGATATACAAGCTATCGAAGCGGCTGGAACTGAGGTTCGGGCATTCTTTCCGTACTGATGGCATATACGAGGTGGGCATAAGGGAATGGGAGATAAGAGGCAGGAGTATGCGACCGCAGCATAGAGCCATTGTCCATACCGGTTTTATCTTTGTAGCGCGGAAAATATATCGTGGTGATGGGTGATGAGGCTTTTAGTACTCGCAGATACGCACGTAAATGATGTGCGCGGGCTACCCGAGCGAGTGTGTGAAGAGCTCAAGAACGTGGATCTGATCGTTCATGCCGGTGATTACACCGGTATGGATCTGCTTGAGCAGTTACAGGCATCTGGTGACTTCAAAGGTGTTTGTGGTAACATGGATCCAGCAGCTATAAAGCGTGAACTGCCGGATAAGGAAATTATAGAAGTAGAGGGGCTCAGAATAGGCATAACGCATCCCGTGGAGGGTGGCAGTCCCGTGGGGCTATTGAGCCGAGTGAGGGCGAAGTTCGGTGATGATGTGCCGGATGTGATAATCTACGGGCACTCACACGAGCCAGAGAATGTTGAGCACGATAAAATACGGTATATCAATCCCGGTAGTGCAACAGGTGCTTTCCCCGCAGGCTATTGTAGCTATGGCATCATTGAGATAGAGCATGGTGAGATAAGAGTGGAGATTGTGAAACTGTGATATAGCACAGATTTACAGGTCAGCAGCAGTTGAATAAGGAGGGGGTTGGTGTGATGGATGATAGGGCTGAGCTAATAGAGCTTTTGGTTGAGAAGAGGGCTTATCCGGTCTGTAGCAGGTCGGGTAAGATATTCTTTCGGAGGTCAGG
>JAODGV010000091.1 GCA_025464425.1 Methanosarcinales archaeon
CATAATTGCAAACATTCGCAATTTTATTTATCTTCGGGTATATCACCGCGAGACAGGCTCCATTAGCCGTAACGAAGAAAGTGCATGAAAGTGAACAAGAAGCGGGATTACAGTATACCGGTAAAAGTCTACAATACAAGAATAGCAACCACCCTGGGCGGATAGGAGCCAATATATGATGCACCGAAATGTGCGATTTCACGCTCTAAATTGCCTATTCTCAGCTTCACATTCTCTTCCTGTACCAGTTCGCCCCTGAACGCCCTTGATAACATTGCATGAAGAACCGGATCGGTAACCTTCAACCCGCGTCTCGCTACATCCACATTGCCCATCCGATCACCCGATTTCAGTACTTTATATAGTAGAATAGCGCCACCACTGGACTCGAAGATGAGCATGAGCACGTCCCATGTACCGAAGTCCTGTATCCTGTAAGATAACAGCTCGCCTGATACGAGGAAAGAGAACATCATATCTTTGAACACCTTTATGTATGGCGGTTCCGCATTCTCCATCCACTCTCGCATCATCCATGATGGCATGAGAATCCGTCTCCCTATATCATAACATAAACCCTCCTCCAGCCCGTAACGTGCCGTTGAGTGCTGATATGGCTTCTCCGGCGGATTCTTAGCTATATCAAAGAAATACGTGTGTCCTATCTCATGTGCACATGCGAACCGCTGCCTGACGAGTGGCAGCTTGTTATTTATCTTCATCATAAAACCGTTCCGACAGGGTACAATCAGTGCATCGGTCTCCAGTGGCACTCGCTCTATCTCAATCACCTTACGCTCCTTCGCCACTATCTCTGGATTGACCGGTGGCACCTTCTGCCCGGCTTTTGCCACCAATCGCTCCGCCTCATTGAATAACGCACTCCTGACCGCACTCTTGTAGTCCTCAAATCGGGCAGTATCACGCTTATCTATCAGATGCTCACCCAGCCATAGCCACAGCTTCCTCTCTTCCTCATACCCTGTGTTAACACTCATTCGTTGATCAGATCACCCCGCTCAAACCCTGCCATAACTGGCTTATATCCAGTCCCACCACATGGAGTACCACATATGCGCCGATGAAAGTGCCTGCTATACTGCCGGCATTCGCCAGTGCCGCCACAAAAATGATCTTAAAAACCCTGTTCCGCATCAGTTCCCGCAACGAATCCACTTTCATCAGCTTCCTCACATCTTCACCTGATGGCTTTCTCAACTTAGCCTCCACCAGACCCGCGAACCAGCCAGCAGCGAGGAACGGATTTAACGAAGTGAGCCACGCCACTGCGAATGCAATTAATGCGGAAAACGGATGCCCACGTGCGATTAGCACTCCAAGGGCGGAGAGACTCCCGTTTATTATAAACCACCAGAACAGAGCACGAATCAGTATATCAAGCGATAGCCCGGAGAATAAGATCGCCACTGCGAGTATAGCGATTACAGCACATATACCTATACCAAATATGTTATTTATACTCAGCCTGCCCTCTGGAACTGTGCATAACTCCTCACGCGGCGGTATCAATTCAGGATGATCGAGCAGTCGCTTTATTCCTGCAACATGACCGGCGCCAACAACCGCCACTATCTTCTTATCGGTATCGGGACCATCGCCCCTGAGCGCGAGCAAACTACCCGCTATGTATGCATCACGCTCATCCAGTAACGTAGTAGCCGCACCGGGTGAAAACTCTCTCAACTCCTCTATCAGCTTCGTCACCACGTCTTCATTCGTTAAGCTGTTCAGGTCTATGCCCTTCACCTTGCCACCGAAACTCCCGATATTCGCAATTGCCAGAATGATAGAGAATAGCATCTTCAATTTCTCCGTGAACCTCATCTTCTTCCAGAACCGCTGCATCGTTATCTGTATCGGGCGATCAATCAGAGCGACACGGCAGCCGAGCTCTTCTGCTTTGTTTATCGCTGCCAGCATCTCTGCTCCGGGTTCTATACCGAGTTCATTGCCCATTTTACGCTGTACATATGCCAGCAGCCAGTGAGTGAGCATTAAAAACGGCTTGCCGCCCGCTATTGCATCCTTAACCGAGAAATCAGTGACACCACCCCTCAGCACCTCATATCTCGACGGGCAGAGCTCAACTGCGACAATATCCGGCTTCTCACGCTCTATTACCTCTTCAACCTCACGTACACTCTTCTCTAAAATATGCCCCGTACCAACCAGAATTATGTTATTCTCAACCATCTGTATATCCAATCTGTTTTTGCATTATAAGTCCTGCTTCTGTCTGGAACGGTATCGCAATATAGCGGCAACACCGCCAAATGCACGCTTCAATTGTGCTCCCTCCTCAAAATCCGAAGTTATCAATTCCACCCTGGCTCCGGTCTCCTCAGCCCTATCCACCAGTTCGTGCAGAGGCTCAGTATCTATATCCGCGGATAGCAATAGAGTATCAACCGCGCCCAGTTCCAGCTTCTTCAATACTTCATCTTTACCGTATGTGATCATCCGGTCATCATTCGCGAGGAGTTTCATGAACCGCACCATCAGTTTCTTCTCCCTTATCAGATCCTGCCCCTCAAGAGCATCCTCGGCTTTCTCTACCAGTTCATACAAGCCCGATTCATCTGTATATGCGACGTCAAAAGCACCGATGATCTTGTTCCTGAGTTCGTAATGGAGATATTCGCCCTTGAGGAATTCGTCCTTCGTCGGGCTCGGACCTCCTATCAGGATGCCTTTGAGATCGCTCACCGGGAGCAATATCCGGGTTGCATGCTCACCTATACGCTTATAGAAATCGTCAATTGCGATCTCACGCAGCCGCTGGAATCGCGGTGCCGATTGCCCACCCTTCCTTATCTTACCGGGTACGGAGGAGGTGAGATGCTTCAATGGTTCCACCACCTTGCCCTGCAGGATTCCAATAGTTGCTTCCCTTCGGTCAAGTACGATAAGCCCGAATTTATCCTTCTCCTCTATCATAGCCTCCAGCGGCTCCAGATAGAACGAGGAATCACAGTGATAGATATAAGAGAGTACCTTATCGGGTGGTTCAACGATATACGTCTCTATATCTGTCTTGTTGCCACCCTTGTCTACCGCGCCACAGAAGATAACCAGCCCGTTCTCTCCCACATACAGATATTTCAGCTTCGATATGATGGAATCGAGTGCACTCTGTACGTTCGTACGGGTTATCTTGCTCTTTATGTTCATTGCCTGTCCGTATTCTTCACGCAGGTGCGATGTAACATCCGATATCTGCTTGTCCGGGGGGATGTAGACCGATATCAGCTCGGTACCTCGACCACCCTTCTTCCGCAGCTCTTCCAGTATCTTCTTGAATTCATACTTCTTTATTTGGTCCATCTTCTTCTACACATACTATTACAATTATGTTTTAAAATAAAGATGCGGCAACCGGGATTTGAACCCGGGTTACAGGCTTGGGAAGCCCGTGTCCTACCACTAGACTATTGCCGCCCCTT
>JAODGV010000092.1:0-1018 GCA_025464425.1 Methanosarcinales archaeon
ATCTCTTCGGAATAAATATCCCATCATCCCTCACATCCATCTCCATTTTCTACACCCCCTTTTATGATTTCTTCATTAATCTTTTTCGCATAGATAGACTCTTGTCCAGAAAAATTCATGCTTCTCTGCAAGTGCATCCACCAGATGAGAGCCTATGAAGCCTGCACCGCCTGTTACCAATATTTTCATTCTAATCACCGATTAATTTCTCTATCTCCTTTTTTATGCTCTCATTTAGTTTTTTCGGCAGTTTTGTTTTTGTCTCTGCGATCAAGCGATAGAATTCTGCTCTCGGAATCCCAAGCATGTGCGATGCCCTGCTCGCTGAAACCTCTCCTTCAGCATACATGCTCAGTATCTCACGCAAAAACTTCTCCTTTATCCTCTCCGGTATTTGCATAATTATTCACACCCCCTCAAAATTCCCTTCACCTCATTTACTATCTCTTCACTCACACGATAGCCAGATTCCACAAGACCATCCACATCCCGAACCGCCTGCTCAGGCTTTAAAAGTCCTCTCTTAACAGACTCTATCAATATGCCCAGACATCCCCTCACATCAAATCCCTCATCCCCTGCACCCTCTCTAACCTCTTCCTCGTCCGCCAACACAATTTCTGCATTTATCTCCTTCGCCAGTTGAATCACCTCCGCATTACTTATGCTTATCCCGTATTCATACGAAATATTTCTTACTTTTTCCATATCTATAACCCGCTCCACCGTTATAAAACCGTTCCTTATCGCCTCCACTGTTTCTAATGAACCAGGAAGACCCCAACCCTCAACTACAACCTCCTCATAAACTCCTTCAGGTATCACAATTTCAAATAGATTCAGTAACAAATGAAATCTCCCTATTGCTGAGAGGTGAATCAATACAGATGCATCGGCTACCGCTTTCAATTTTCTCATCTCTTCCCCTTTTTTGCACAGTCATTTATCCATCTTCATTTCACCCTTCACTCCTCTCTTGCGTGGACTTGAGCCAAATTGTCCAGAACCACAACCTCAT
>JAODGV010000092.1:1149-9742 GCA_025464425.1 Methanosarcinales archaeon
CAAAAGCATGCAGATTTTTTCCTTTAGCCTCTCTATTCCTATCTAATCCATATTTTTTTATTATGACTCTACGATTATAAAAAGAGATTTCCAGCGTCAATTCCGCAATTTATTCCCGGAATGACGCTTGCGCTCGCTTATTCGCCGCAAGTTTTCTTACCAGTTCCAGACCCGTATCCTTTATATCCTCAACCTCGATGTAACCGCTCTCGTGAGCACCTTTGAACAGTTCTTCACCACGTTCCGTGCGCACAATTACAGTTGACCAGCCATCAGCCGAGCCAGCAGCACCAACGGATATATCCGCCAGCTCAGCCGAGAAATCTCTGCAAACAGAACAGCCTTCACCCACAAAACTGTTTAAATCGCTAAGTGGAATGGAAACGACACCATCCACTCCATATACCAGCAGTTCTTTACCCTTTATATCAAACTTCCTCACATGCTCGAGCGGCACACGCTCAGCCACAAACTCCAGCAGTCCTTCCGTGTAATTCCTGGTGCAAAACAAGCCTATCAGTAGTTTCACACGCTCGATACCCACTTCGTACGGCTGCTTCACAGCAGCAAGCTCCGTTTTACGTAAGCCCTGTATCTGACACGGCAGTCCGACAAATGCGATATCACTGTAACCCGCATTCAGCGCATCCCTCACACCCACCACCGAGGGATAGAGCGTATACTTAGTGCCGGCACTACGCTTCAATGCCTCAGAATCCCTTACAACCCTCACTTCAGGTCGCCAATCGCTGTTAGAAGCTGTGACAACCGCACAATCAATCGCCTGCGTCTCCAGCGCATATGCCAGTACCGAGGTGACCACACCCCCATCCTGCCCTTTTATCTCGCTACTCATTGCTCGCGCTTCATAGCAGCCCTTATATATACCCAGCACTTCGTCATCTCCGCTCGCCCTACCAAATATGCTCTCTTCTATCGCCGTCAGCGGCATGAACGTCCTGGGGCAGAAAGTATAACACAGCCCGCAAACGGTATCATACTCCTCAGCAAATTCCGGCTCACCACCATCCACAGTTATCTTATCGCAGAAAGCTGCACAGGTACCACACATGCTGCATTTACGCTTTACTATAACCTCCCGCTTCAAATCAGAGAAGCCGCGTTCTAAAAAAGCGGGCAACCGCACATAACCCTGTTCCTTTATCTCCACAGCCATATCACAACATATATACTATACCATTATAAAAAATAGACCATGCTCATAAAAGATATACGCAACTGCGAATATTTTAGAGCAATGGATAATTCCATACTGTGTGAGCTTTTACATCCGGTTAAAGAATCCTTGCCGGAAATACCTTTCAGTATCGCACACGCAATCGTGAAGCCGGGCGAGAGCACGAAACCGCACAGATTAAAAACGTCCGTTGAAGTATATTACGTACTGGATGGAGAAGGCAGGATATTCGTAAATGCTGAATCTGCTCACGTTCATCAGGGTCAGGCTATCTACATCCCGCCTGATTCGATACAGCATATCCAGAACACGGGCAATACCGACCTGAGAATCCTCTGTATTGTACACCCTGTGTGGCGATCGGAAGACGAAGAGGTGATATGAAGGAAGTCACGGGCAATATTGTGGACATCCTCAACGACGAGATATATCCAGCTACACTTGTATTCGGTAATAAAATAGAATCTATAAAACGAGCAAGGGCGGGGCGATATTACATCATACCCGGGTTCGTTGATGCTCATATCCATATAGAGAGTTCGATGCTAACGCCTGCGGAATTCGCCAGAATAGCTACGGTTCACGGCACCATAGCGGTGGTAGCCGACCCGCACGAGATAGCAAATGTGCTGGGCGTGCCGGGTGTGAAGTACATGATAGAAGATGGCGGTACGGTACCGCTGAAGTTCTATTTCGGCGCGCCTTCATGCGTACCCGCATCGCCCTTCGAGACTGCCGGCTCTACTATAAACTCAGCGGGAATAGAAGAACTGCTGCGGATGGACGAGATAAAGTATCTTGGAGAGGTGATGAATTTCCATGCGGTGATCAATAACGACCCGGATATGCTCAGAAAGATCCATATCGCAACGCGGTATGGTAAATTGGTGGATGGTCATGCGCCGGGACTTGGAGGCGCGGCTCTGAGGGAGTACGTACGTCATGGAATATCCACAGACCATGAATGCCAGACAAGGGCGGAGGCACTGGAAAAACTATCCTCTGGTATGAAAATCCAGATTAGAGAAGGTTCTGCGGCAAAGAACTTCGATGATCTGATTGGCATTGCAGATGAACATTACAGGGACTGCATGTTCTGTACCGATGATCTGCACCCCCACGATCTGATAAAAGGGCATATAAACCTGCTCGTGAAACGCGCGCTCGACTGTGGTATAGATATGATGAAGGTTCTGCGTATTGCATGTGTGAATCCTGTCATGCACTACAGGCTCGATGTGGGTCTGCTCCATCCGGGCGATTATGCCGATTTCATCGTTGTTGATCGCGATTTCAACGTAAAAAAGACATTTATTAATGGCATCATGGCAGCAGAAGATGGCATGCCACTTATACCACGAAGGAGATCAACCGTGGTGAACAGATTTGAAGCACGTGAGCGAGAAGTTACGGATTTCAGAGTTGACCATGCACCAGGGCGTATCAACGTGATCGTCGCCTTTGATGGTCAGCTGGTCACAGGCAGACAGCTTGTGGCACCGAAAGAAGCTGGAGGCTGTGTGGTCTCCGATACCGACAGGGACATACTGAAACTGGCTGTTATAAACCGGTATGATGCGGAAGCGGAACCAGCGATCGGGTTCGTTACGAACTTCGGACTGAAAAAGGGCGCAATCGCATCGAGCATTGCTCATGACTCACATAATATCATTGCCGTTGGTGTTAATGATACAGACCTGTGTAAAGCGGTGAATCTTATAATAAAGCACCATGGCGGTATAAGTGTGGTTGCTGATGATAGGGAAATGTGTTTGCCACTGCCTGTGGCTGGGCTCATGAGTACAGACGATTATGCCTCAGTTGCAATGCGATACCGTGAGATAGAGGCAATGGCGAAATCACTCGGTACATCACTGAGCGCGCCTTTCATGACTCTCTCTTTCATGGCATTAACCGTGATACCGGAGTTAAAGCTGAGCGATAAGGGGCTATTTGATGTTAATACTACACAATTCATCAATCTATTCAGCAATTAAAGCAGATGGAGCTTATCCTTTATTGCCTCTATCTCACCATCACCCAGATGGAGCATATCCTTTATCTGGCTTTCGGGATAATTCTCCACGAACAGCCATACGAACTCTCGTTCTACCGGTGAAAGATTCTCCTCTTTTATAAGCTCGTTGAGTTTCTCCATCTTTCGTTTCAGCTCTTTTATGAATACACCGATACGCACAGGCTTCACCGCCTCCTGGTGCTTGTTCTTCGTACCTGATTTGGGATAGCCAAAAGTATTTAAAGTCCGCCCAACAGTATTGAACTTAAGCAATGGCAGACCCTTAGCAGCCCTGCGCGCGTTCTCTTCCTCGTAGATCTCCTCCGCTGACATACCCTCCTCGCTCTCTAACCGCTCTAAATAGCGATACATCCAGTGGTCTTTTCCCACACCCTTGACCTCTTTCATCGCTTTAATAAAATGCACTGTACTATAAAAATCTATAAAAGATACAGATTCAACTTACCTTCTTCGCTGCCAGCTCAACAGCCCTCATGATGCTCGTCCTCGGTCTTATCGTCGCTACCGGTATATTCACTATCCGTTCTACCGTGGGACTGACAATAGGGGCACAGACAAGTGCGGAAGCGCCCTCCTTCTCAGCCTGTATCGCCGCTATCATTGCTTCTTCCATCGTTGTTACTGCATACTCACGGATCTCAAAACTCTCACCTGCCACGCTTATCCCACGCCGGTCCAGCACGTCCAGACAGCCCCTCGAGCAAATAACCGCTATGAACCGCTTCTTAGACGAACCGCCAGACTCTATCTCCCGTACTGTGGTTATTATCTTCCTGAAGGTACGCAGATTAGGATCTCGCTCACCTGCCAGTATCTTATACAGCGTGCTTATGGGTATACCCGATTTCTCACTGAATTCACTTACGCTAATGCCGAGACCTTGTTTGATCGCCTTAGAAAGTACCACCGGCAATTCCTTATTATGCACGAATACCTCATTCACTATTGCATCTGCAATACTCATAACTTCTTTTTATCCTCTCTTACAATATATAAGCTTATAGTATGGTGCCAAAGATAAGCTTTTCGCTCGTTGATACAACAGTCAATCCTTTGAAATGGGTGTATCAGCTCGAAGATGCGGGCTTCCAGGGCTGGGAGATAGTGGGAGAAGGTCTGCAATGCGTTGAAGGCGAGTTCAAAGAGCATGTAAGAGAGGTGCATCAGACCACCAATCTTATTATATCACTACATGCACCACTCTCTGATATAAACATAGCGAGTGTGAATGAGCGTATATGGGCTGAGAGCATAAGGCAGATAAAAGAGAGTATAGAGAATGCCCATGAGTTCGTGGATGATATATGTGTTGTCCATCCCGGTCTATTATCTCCTCTGTCCGTACATATACCAGATAGGGCGTTCGATAAAGCTGTCATGGGTTTAACGGAATTATGCGATTTCGCATCCGGGTATGGGCTGAGAATAGCGGTCGAGAATCTCACCTCTGTGAATATGCTGATGGGTCGCTATCCGGATGAGCTCATACGGATAGTAAGGGGTGTGAACAGAGACAACATAGGGCTATGCCTTGATGTTGCCCATGCCAATACGACAAATACACTGGATGAGTTCCTCGCAAAGGCAGACGATATGAGTATAATACACATGCATGCAAGCGATAACTACGGAACGGACGACCTGCATCTACCTCTCGGGCGGGGTAATATTGACTGGCATAAGGTATTCAGTGCTATCAAAGAAAAAGAATACGATGGTCTATTTGTAATAGAGGTGTACAGCCTGGCAGCGGGAATAGAGAGCATAGAATATATCCGTAAGCAACTATGTTAAAAAAATACTAACGGTTTATATATCCCTACTGTGCCAATATATTCAAAACGATGAGGTTAGAAATAGATGGCAAAGCGGTGGATGCCGAGCCAGGGCAGACAATACTGGAGGTGGCACACCGTAATGGCATACATATACCCACGTTGTGTTATCATCGTGCGCTAAAACCATTTGGTGCGTGTCGTCTGTGCTCGGTCGAGATTGAGAGACACGGTCGTAAGCGAATTGTGGCGGCATGCTGTTATCCCGCGGAGGAGGGTTTAGCAGTGCGAACGAACTCGCCGGAAATAAAGGAAATAAGGCAGATGCTGCTGGAACTGCTGCTCGCTCGCTGCCCTGGCGAGAAGCGAATACAGCAACTTGCGCGTGATTACGGTGTCTCAGAATCACGCTTCCCGCTGGAGAACGAGCATTGTATCCTCTGTGGGTTATGCACGCGTGTGTGTGATGAGCTTGTGGGCGTATCAGCAATAAACTACATAAGTCGAGGCATAGATCGGCGAGTGGGGACGCCTTATGAAGAGGCTTCGGACGATTGTATCGGCTGTGGCTCCTGCGCGCTCGTATGCCCGACCGGGGCAATCAATCTGAACGAGCATATATACCCCGTGACGTCCGAAGACATCACGGCGATAGAGACGAGATACCTGGAAGGTGAACGTGATGATGACCTTGGCGTATATTCGGATTTAATAGCGGCGAGGTCTCATATACGTGGTCAGGATGGTGGTATGGTCACCGCTCTACTCCTATCTGGTATCGAGCATAATATCTTTGATGCCGCACTCGTCGTACGCAGTATTAATGGTTACAAATCGGAAGCGGTTATCACTTCGGATATGGATGAGATAAAAGAAGCGAGTGGTACGAGATATCTGCGTGTGCCAATGGTTTCAAAGATCGTAGATGCGCTCAAAGTGCATCCAGAATGGAGACGTATCGCAATTGTGGGTACACCGTGCGAGATGCGAGCGGTGAGGAAGCTACAGCTGCGGCAGCAACTTGACAGCATGGAACCCACTCTTATAGGGCTATTCTGTTTCGAAAGTTTCGATTATGAAGGTCTGAAGGTGTTCGTAGAAGATCGGTTCGGGGTAGAACTCGACACTGCGGATAGTACACAGATATCGCATGGCAGGTTTATCATCGAAGTGAATGGTAAAAGCTATTCCTGCGCCGTCAGCGAGCTTGCGGGTCATGTTCGTGAGGGCTGCGCATTCTGTACCGATTTCGTATCCCGGCTGGCTGATATCTCTATCGGATCGGTCGGCAGTCCTGACGGCTATTCTACGGTGATTGTGCGTTCCAGTAGAGGCAGAGAGCTACTTGCACTGACGGAATTCATGCGTACAGAAGCGGACAAACGTGAAATCGCGCGTGTGGCGAGACTGAAGTACAGGAATGCCGATAAAAATATAAAGGTAATCGTTGAGGGTTTACAGAAATAGAAGGCTTAAAACGAATGAAAACGAAGGATAAGGGTATAGAAGACGATGAAAGGGAATACATAAGCTATGAAGATTTTCTGGATCTCTGTGATGAGGATACCCTTGCGGAATGGGTGAACGGTAAGATAGAGCGGTATTCACCGGCATCTAATGTGCATCAAGACGTTGTGAGATGGCTCACTTCCGTGTTATCAGTTTATGTAGAGGCGAGAGAATTGGGGATTATACGTCCTGCACCGTTCCAGATGAAGACCGGTCCTGATCTGCCGGGCAGAGAGCCTGATGTAATCTTTCTCAGGAAGGAAAATCTCGGTATGCTCAAGGAGACATATTTAGACGGTCCAGCGGACCTCGCCATTGAAATCGTCTCTGAGGAAAGCCTGTTGCGGGATAGGGGCGAGAAATTTGCAGAATACGAGATTGGCGGTGTGAAAGAATACTGGATAATAGACCCTGAACTGGAGAGGGCTGATTTCTTTGTTTTGAAAGAAGGCAGATATGAGAGGCGAGTAGAAGATGAGCGTGGAATCTATCGGTCGGAAATCATAAATGGGTTTTGGATTAAAGTGGAATGGCTGTGGAATTTACCACCGGTTCTGGATGTGCTGAAAGAGCTGGGGTTGATATAGAATGAACATAGCTTTTAGGCTTTAATACCATAACCGAACAATTTTAGGCTATATTATTTATATACCTAACATATGAGAGCATTATAGGTGAACCTAATGACAGGAGGTGTATAATGAAGATGAAGAGACTGACGAGGGTGATGATGGAGCTGTTGCAGCTGCTATTGCGGGCTGATGTGGATATGCAGGATCTGGAAGAGCGTGTGAACGTGCTGAAATATGAGCTCGGATCATGGTTCATGGATGGTTACCCGCTATATCAGGGCTCATAGGTGGTGCGAAATGGTAGCTAAGAGGCGGATCTGGGAGTTACAGCATTACACGATCTCCAGAATCCTGGGGATGGTTTATTATGGTGACCGGCTTAAAGCGCTGTATAAGGATTTGAAGCTCGAAGCAGGTGATGCAACCACGTATGAACTCCATCAACATCTCACACAGCTATGTCGAGCGCAGAGCAGGCATGCACGCCGGGTGGAGCAGTTACTGGAGAAACTGTTTGCACCATATAAGAAGCATGTGGGGCTGTTGAGTGCGGAAGAGCTATGTGATATCATAGAGAGTGGTGATAATAAACAGAACATTCCTTTAGCTGCTCTTATATGGTTCGCAGTACGCAATGGCAATGGCAATGGCATAGAATCAAGAATCGCACGTGTACTTCATCTCAGGGAGCACCGTGCACTCCGACTGTATGATGAACTTGCACGCATGCTGGACGGCGAGCCGGAATCGGTGACGGAAACGCTGAGAGCCGCACTGGAGACGAACGAGAAGCTACGATACCGGTGTGCACGGCTGGAGCGCAAGCGAGAAGAGCTTATTGCGGAACGTGATGCACTGAAAGCCGATAAGACCAGCCTCATACTCGAACTGGAGTCGCAAAAGCGAATGAATGAGCGATTAGAGCCATTGGATGGTAACTCACAGGAACTGGTGGAGAGCATGAGGATCGAGCTATCGGTCCTGAGAGAGGAGCTGAAACGGCTGAGACGAGAATCGCAGAAGAGCGAACCAGTCCGACAGAACCGTTTAGAACCGAGAAGCAGTACTAAACCAGCAGATGAAGACATGAGGTGCAATTATGAGCTTAAGGGTCTGAGGGTTGCGTATATCGGCGGTGTGGAATCGCTGAAGCTGAATTACAGGGCGGTTGTGGAGTCCTTTGGCTGCATGTTCTGCTATCATTGCGGGCATTGCATGCGAGGCAGGAAGGAGATAGAGGAGATTGTGGAGAAGAGCGATATTATAGTCTGCCCGGTGGACATCAACAGTCATAATGCCTGCCGGATGATAAAGGAGGCGTGCAAAGCGCGTAATAAGCCATGCTATTTCCTCCGCAGTTCGGGCTTGAGTGCGCTCAGGAAAGTGCTTGCCAGTTTCAATCGTGGGTACGGGATGTAGAAAAATAGCGCGATTCTCTATTTATTAGCTCTCTTATGATAGGATCAGTAGTTCCGAACACCCCTACTTCCGAAAGAACTCA
>JAODGV010000093.1 GCA_025464425.1 Methanosarcinales archaeon
TGTGCGTTCTGCCATTTGCAGCTCGATCGTGGACAGGCGGAGATGAACAAAGCATTTGGCACGTCATTCAATTTCCCGATACTCTTCGCCACGCAATTCATCGGGCTCGCAATGGGCTACAGCCAGGAAGAACTTGGACTGGACATCCAGACATCAACGATGCCAGAGAAGTTATTAAAATAAAAAATAAAGGTGAAAGAATTTTTTCTTTTTACTTTTTATTCTATCTACCACAGCTTTTGAACTCTTGGTAAAAGTGCACGGAACCGCCCCTTCTCCTGCCTGACGGCGCGCAGCTCCTTCTCCTTCTCCACTATCTTGTTTATCAGTTCAAGCCGCTGTGACTCCTCAGATACCTTCTGCAACTCCGCTACCAGCCCGTCTATCTCCCTGATCAGCTTTACTATCTCCTCATCCTTCTTCTTTATCTCCTCTTCTGGTACTACAGCCATTTTTACCACACTATTATGCCTCTCTCCTGATACTATTTATCCCTTTCTATTTTTTCACCCTTTCAGTACTATCTCAATATGGACATCCTTGGGTATAGGGATACGCATGAGCTGCCGCAGTGCTCTCTCGTCCGCTTCGAGGTCAATCAGCCTCTTGTGGATACGCAGCTCCCAGTGATCCCATGTGGGTGAGCCCTCACCGTCCGGGCTCTTCCTGCAGGGAACCACCAGCTTCTTCGTCGGTAGCGGTATAGGACCGGAGATACTGACCCCGGTAGTCTCCGCTATCTTCTTCACCTGCTGACAGATACCATCCAGCTGCTTATGGTCCACACTCGATAGCTTGATCCTCGCTTTCTGGCTCATAACTCCCTACTTTGGCTTTATATCTATCACCATACCAGCAGCAACGGTCTGCCCCATATCTCGCACTGCGAACCGTCCGAGCTGTGGTATATCCTTCACGCGCTCGATGACCAGGGGTCGTGTTGGCTTCACCTTCACTATCGCTGCATCGCCTGTCTTTATATAATCCGGGTTCTCCTCCAGTGTCGCGCCTGATCTGGGATCCAGCTTCTTCTGTATCTCTATTATCGTTGATGCTACCTGTGCGGTGTGGCAGTGAAACACAGGTGTGTAGCCGACAGTAATGGCAGAAGGATGCTGTATGACCACGATCTGCGCAGTGAACTCGTCAGCGACAGTCGGTGGCGAATCGGGATGCCCGCAGACATCACCACGTCTCAATTCATTCTTGCTTATGCCACGTACGTTCCAGCCGATGTTATCACCCGGCAGAGCTTCTGGAATCGGTTCATGGTGCATCTCTATCGATTTCACTTCGCCGACCTTACCCGGTGGATTGAAGATGACCTTATCGCCTTTCTTCAACTTACCGGTCTCTACACGTCCTACCGGTACCGTACCAACACCGGTTATCGAATAAACATCCTGCACAGGTATTCTCAGCGGCAGCTGAACCGGTTTCTCCGGCACCTTCATCATGTCCAGCGCCTGTAAGAACGTCGGACCATCGTACCACTTCATCTTCTCACTCTTCTTTGTTACGTTCTCACCTTCATAGGCTGATACGGGTACGAATACCAGATTCTCCTCCCTGTAGCCCACCGTCTTCAGAAGTGTTATTAACTGCTTCTTCAACTCGTTGTAGCGTGCTTCGTCGTAATTCACCCGGTCCATCTTGTTTATCGCCACGATCAACTGGCTCACACCGAGCGTCCTCGCGAGGAATACATGCTCCTTCGTCTGCTCCTTTATACCATCCTTCGCATCAACGACCAGAACCGCGGCATCTGCCTGGGAAGTACCGGTTATCATGTTCTTCACGAAGTCCCTGTGCCCGGGGCAATCAACGATGGTGTAATAATACTTTTCGGTATCAAACCTCTGATGTGCGACATCAATGGTGATGCCCCGCTCTCGCTCATCTTTCAATGTATCCATAACCCATGCGAACTCGAAGGTCGCCTTCCCCAACGCTTCCGCCTTCTTCCTGTACTCCTCCACTATGTGTGAGTCAATCGCACCTGTATCGGTCAGCAGTCTGCCAAGCAGCGTTGACTTGCCATGGTCAATATGCCCTATCATAGCGAGGTTCATGTGCTCTTTCTCTACCATCTTCTCTTCTTCTCCTATCCTTCCTTTATATTCTTTATGTTATTCTTTATTATATACTCACCTGCGCCTGGGTGAGCTACCATCCGTATCATCCGTTTTTAGCGGACTCATGGATGGTTCGGTATGCTTAACTGCTGCCCCCTATCACGGGAGCCCGGCAGTGTATTTCATATGTCGTGATAATATTTAAATCTATATTTCGTACCGGTATAAAGTTCATACAGTTGAATTCATGTATCACCCGGATGATTGACTAATCCCCCTGTTCCCAATCACGCATATACTCCAATCCCAGCTCCTTCAGCCGCTTATGGTCTATCTGCACACCGGTTGTGTATTTATCAATGAACCTCTCAAATTCGCTACGTAGAGAGCGGAACGTGCTCTTGTTGAGTGTTGACGAAGATTCATCGCGTTTGAATTCGTACTTCAACTCGAAATGCACCGCGTGCTTCGTTAAACGTTTGAATTCATCGAAATCGAGTGAATGATACACATGGAGCGGTATTCCCAGAACACGTAACCGGACCACCTTGTTATCCGGCTTGCACTCGATTATCCGGTCTTTTATCGCTCGTTTTATCGCATGCGCATCGAGTCCATCGCATACAACCGGTTCCAGGTCCACCATCTCCCTTATCTGCAGCGGGTGGAATATGACCTCCTTAGTACCGTCATCCAGCAGTCTCAGCTCTAAGAAACCCTTATCATCGCTCACTTCACCGAAACTGAATCGCTCTGTGGAACCCGCATAATACGCGTCGCCCCGCACTCTCGTGTAACTGTGGTAATGCCCCAGCGCGATGTAATCAAGCCCCGTAAGGCTGTCAATGCTGACGACCTGTTCGTTCAGATCACCCATCATGAACACAGGCTTGCCACCAACCTTGATGCTGGCATGTAGCATTCCTATATTAAAGCGATCCTTTACAGGTCTTATCCTCTCCTTCTCACGCTCTATATCATCGCAATGGGGAACCGCATGAATAATCATATCATCAAGTTCAATGGTCTCATAGCCCTCGTACACCACATACACCCCGGGTATATGTTCAAACAGGCTGAATACACTACCCGTCTCCTTCAATCGTGGCGACTCGTGATTGCCCGAAATGGCGACGAAGGGTATGCCCGCTTCACTCAGCCTCAGTATCTGGCTCAGCGCGAAGGATATAGCGCGATTGGTCGGGCGTACGGAATCGAAGAGGTCACCTGCATGCAATACCGCATCTGGCTTCTCTTTGACCGTGAAATTGATGAACTGTGTGAATGCATTGTAGGTATCCACTTCCCGCTGGTTCAACCCGCTCCCCTCTTCTATCCGCCTGTAAGCGGTATAACCTATATGCGTGTCCGCGATATGGAATATCCGCTTCATCGCACCATAGATTGAAGGAAGGGAAATTTGTTTATGTATATTCACTCATTATGTTATAATAAATGAAGTTCTGTCCCAGATGTGGCTCGAAGAATCTGAATTATCTGCCATGGCTTGGAGAGATATACGAATGCCGCGATTGTGGTTATCGTGGTTCTCTGGTGGTCGAGGATGGAGAGATAGCGGAAGCGATAAAGAAACATTATGACGATGAAATTACCGGCTCATAATTTGATTATATAATCATCACTTTAGCTCATCGCTCATTCCACCTGAAAAACATGGGCAAAAGATTTAAGTCAGGAATCAGTAATATATTCACGATGAAGATAAGAGTCTATTCTACAAAGGTATGCCCGCATTGCAAGGAGGTGAAGGAGTTTTTAGCGTCTGAGGGCAAGGAGTATGAAGATGTGGACATTACGACACCGGAGGCGCTCACAGAGCTGAGGATGAACGGTGTGTTCACGCTCATCACTCCGGTGGTGCAGGTTGGTGATGTATTCCTCACCCATGACGAGCTATTTAATGGTGAGGAATTGAGGAAGGCAAAGCTTAAAGAATTGATTGAACGTAGCAGGTGATAATAAATGAGGAGATCCAGGTTGAGAGATACGATACAGACGACCCTTGAGGGCGTTGCCCTCCGGTTCCCGAAGGTGAGGACCAGTGACGGGCATATGCTGGACTGGGACAGGGAAGCGATAGTGAAGCAGCTCCTGCGTGAGACGAAATTGAGTGAGGAGTTCTATGGCTGTTCCGGTATAACGGAAGATGAGGCGCGTGATGTAGCGAAGGAAGCGGAATTGCGGATAAGAGCGATGGGTATTTCACAGCTCTCAGGCGCGCTGGTACGTGAGATTGTGAATCAGATTCTATTAGAGGAGTATAAGAAGCAGGAATGGCGGAATGTCTGCACACGGGTGGGCACACCGGTATATGATGCGCATCTCATAGATGTGGGAGAGGGATTTGAAGCGAAAGAGAATGCGAACTTGCAGGATAATGCGGAGACATCGCACAAGAAGAAAGCGGATAAAATCTGCAAGGAGCAGTATCTGCTGCTTTTACCGCCGAAGCTCGCGGATGCGCATCTGAGTGGCGACCTGCACATACATGACCTGGAATATTTCGGTACACGCGGGTTCTGTCAGGACTGGGATCTCCGCTATTTCTTCTATTATGGATTGATGCCCGATGGCTCGGGCACGAAGGCGTCGGTTGCGGGACCTGCGAAGAAGCCCGAGGTGGCGATACTGCATGCGGTCAAGATACTTGGTAGTGCACAGACGAATTTCGCGGGTGGTCAGGGCTTCTTCAACTTCCTCGTGTTCATCGCGCCGTATCTTGAGGGGCTTTCATACAACGAAATAGAACAGCTGATGCAGATGTTCGTGTATGAGATGACGCAGATGCAGGTCGCACGTGGCGGGCAGCTGGTATTCTCGTCGGTGCAGCTCACGCCGGGCGTACCGAAGATATGGCGTGACAAGCCGGTGGTGTATAAGGGTGCGGTATGGAACGGAGAGCAGGCGCCACTTCGTACTTATGGCGAATTTGAGCGTGAGGTGCGGTTAGCGTTCAAAGCGCTTATGAACGTGATGCTAAAAGGTGACTACTGGGGCAAGCCGTTCAACTTCCCGAAGCCGGAGATAGCGATAGAGCCACAATTTCTGGAGGAGGATGAGGAATTCAACCGTAAGCATCCGGAACTACCAACCTATGAGGAGCTCTACGATCTGGCATTTGAACTGACGGCGAAGTACGGCACACCATATTTCGATAACAAGATACCGGAGTACAGAGGTGCGGGCGAGGGTGTTTCGTGCTATCAGTGCTTGCGCTTATTCCTTCAAGACCTCGCCGGACGATGCAGATTTTCAGGATAAGATGTACTTCAGGAACGGCAAGCACTTCTCGATGGGTGGCTGGCAGGTGGTGACGATAAACTGTCCGAGGGCGGCATATCGTGCGGAAGGCGATGATGATAAGCTCTTCGCCGAGCTGAAGAGGCAGATGGATACAGCGGTGGAGATAATGAAGGTGAAGAGGAACTGGATGGATAAGATAATAAATGTGGGCAGGATGCCGTTTGCCACGCAGCGTCCAAAGGACCCGCATACAGGCGATAAGGGCGATGTAGCCGTTTATCTGGATGAGCTGGTATACATAATCGGTGTGGTCGGGATAAACGAGATGGTGCAGTATCATTATGGCAAGCAGATGCATGAGGATCGAGGTGCACTGAGGCTTGCGGTTCGTGCGATGACGGAGATGGAGCTGTATGCAAAGGAGCTATCGAGTCGCCATGGTATGGAGCTGAGTTTCTCAAGAACACCTGCGGAGACGGTCGCGCAGCGGTTCGCAGTTGCTGACCTGCTGAATAAGGAGTTCCGGTCGAAGGCGATGAAGGTGGTGAAGGGCGATCTTGAGCGGGCACTCGCGTTGATGAACCATACGCGGGACCTGCCTGTATATTACACCAACGGCACACATGTGCCACCAAATGCAAATATCCCGCTGGCAGAGCGTATAAAGATCGAGCATATATTCTTCCCTATTGTGGATGGTGGAGACATCATGCACATCTTCCTCGGTGAAGGATACCCTGATCCGAAGGGAATAAAGAGCCTGACAATGAAGATAGCAACGAAGACCCAGACGGGTTATTTCGCATTCACAAAGGATATGACCGTATGTCTGGATTGCTCGCATGTGACAATGGGGTTGCGCGAGGAGTGTGAGAAGTGCCACTCTAAGAATCTCGATTATATATCGAGAATTACGGGCTATTTGCAGTCGGTAAGCGGCTGGAACGAGGGGAAGAAGCAGGAGTTGCTGGACAGGATGAGGTATGGAGGCGATGAGATAAGGTAAGAGTGCGAAAAAAATGTTTTTACTGAGATGAAGGCGAAGTGAAAAACGAACACAGATGCATTGTTATTATACAGGATAAATACTCACTACATAACCTGGCGATTTATACTATGTAAACACTTTTCTAATATGGCGGATGTTAAATTCGGGTTATAAAAATAAAAGTTAGTGCTGGTGTAACAGAAGGTGATGGAGTTTGCTTACCTTCGCCTCCAGCAGCAGTAGCCAAATCTTCCTTAGCTTCATTTCTCTCTTTTTTTCACATGTCAAACTTTTTTAAAAAGGTTTAATGGAGGAATGGGGGAAAAATTAAACCCCCTACATTGTTCCTCTTTTGCGTCTGAACTCACGAACTCACCGTC